>JAIRLY010000195.1 GCA_031259075.1 Dysgonamonadaceae bacterium
TCGCCCTGAAATGCGAGTCCGTTACCTGTACTTCCAAATGTTAGCAGAATGGTGTTGCCGGAAATGTTCCGGAACATACAAACCGGCGTATTGATACGGGTATAAGGTTCTTCACTGTAACCGTAAGTATCCAGCAGCGAACGGTAAGCCAGCCGTTGGGCAATTTCGTACTTTTTAGCAGGGTGAATCTGCTCTTCTTCGCCCAAGTCGCCGGTGCTTATCAATGCTACGTTTGCAAGCGAATCCTGCGATTGGAACTGTATTTCGCGCAGCAAAGCCGCCTGCGTCTGTGTTGAACTCTGATATTTGTAAGGAGCTAATTCTACGTAATAGAACGGAATATCGCCCCGGCCAATGTCCATGCGCCAATTCCGGACAAAAGCAGGGAAGAGTTTGGCATACAAAGCATGTGCACTAACATTATCTTCGCCCTGATACCAAATTACGCCTTTTACGGAATATTTCGATATGGGATGAAACATACCATTATAGAGGACTGTCGGCGTCCGTTGCGTCAGAGCGCCGCTGATGTTGAGATTTACTTCAGGAAACATCTGTAATACTTCACGGCCTGTCCATGCCTGCACGGTCGATCCCGGCCAGCTTAAATGTATCATTCCCACCGGAACGTCCAATTTTTTCTGCAATTCCAAGGCATACAAATAGCCAACGGCACTGAATGTAGCCGCCGAAGCAGATGCCGGTTGCCACGTTCCACCGGTATAGAATTGCGGTTCGAGGGAAGCACTACGGTTCGCGGTAAACATGCGAATATCGTTGTGTGAGGCTGATTCGCGAATGTATGCTGCCGAATTTTCGATGGGCATTCCATCCCAACCTTGTAGCGGCATAGCCATGTTCGACTGTCCGGCGCAAATCCATACTTCGCCCAACAGGATGTTACCGACGCTTTTTGTAACGCCTTCCGACGAGAAAGTAATGCTGTACGGCCCGCCGGCGTCACCTGTACTTACGGTTGTTTCCCACAAACCTTCTGCATCGGCGAATACATCTTTTTCACCATTATCCCAACTTGTTACAATATGTACATTTTTGTTTGGGACGGCTTTTCCCCACAGGCGGACAGAAGTGTTACGCTGCAAAATCATGTTGTCGGACAAAATGCCCGGAAGTGTAAGCGTAAGCGAAGGTTCGACAAGTACGGAAGCCACCGGCTGATTACTGAAACGAAAAGATTTCAGGATAGGAAGTTCATAATTGCCGTTACCTGATTGCCAAGTGCTTATAAAATCCCACGCAGCTGCTTCAAAAGTTGCCTGATCAGTTAATTCGCTTGCTGATTTATCTTCTCCGTTATTATCGGTAGCCGTTCCGCTCACGGCAATGTCATTGATTTTCGTTTTTACAAATGCAAAGTTATTAAGCGTTACGGTTGCATTAGCTGTTTTCAGATAACCATAAATCCGTCCATAACTCGAAGAAGTCGTGTTGATTGTGGAATTGACTGCGCATGAATTGGATATGTTTAGAATGATTGCCTGTTTACCCATTGTGGTGGAAGAACTTGCACTTGCTCCTCCAAGCAAACCGCCTGCCGAGCCGGTGGACGATACCGAGTTTGCGGCATAGCTTTTTTGTATAGAAATATTACAACTGACGGCGCCGCTTCCCGACCATGAGTTACCGATAAGTCCGCCTGCGCCATCACCCGCCGAAACGACGCTGCCTGTGGCATAAGTGTTTTCGAGCGTAATATTTCCGCCGTTGTTGAAGCCAAGAAATGCTCCCACGTTTCTTGATGCAGCCGTGACATTTCCGATGACTGCACAATTATTGACACTCACGGTAACACCTGCACCGTTGATTCCTCCGATCAAAATTCCCACATTTTCAGTACCTTTTACCGTATCGTTTCCGGCTGTAGCTACACCGAGATTATTTATTTCGGCATTACCGGTTACGCTGCCGAAAAGTCCGACGTTGCTGGATGTACGGTTGATTCTCATTCCTGTAACAAAATGTCCATTCCCGTTGAAATTTCCGGAAAAATTGCTTATCGGTAACCAGCCTTCTATTGGTGAATCGGCAGTAAGCCAACCGGTCAGATCGATGTCGTTCATCAATTTATAAAACTTGCCGGGTTCATTGCGCACTTCATTGAGTTGGCCGGCAGTAACAATTTGATAGGGATCGGCCGCTATTCCCGCTCCGCTACCCGAAAAAGCATTTACAGATAACGCTCCCATAATACAGCATACTACAACACATACCGGTTTGAAAATGATTTTTTTCATGATAAATAAAAAATTAATACCTGTGAACTTTTAAGAAATATTTCACAAATATAGAATATCCGGCAGGAAAGGTTATCCTCGTTCTTGCCAAGTATGTATGCGATAATTCTCAAGCACGTATTTTTTTTCTCTGGGTTTATTAGCTTACATTGTTTTGATAAAAAAGACGGACTGGCTGGTTCAAATTTTGGTGGTGATTTAAAAAGTATGCTGATGTAATCTTGTAAAACACAGTCAATTATTCCTGAATCTAAAAATCACATATCTTCCTCATATTTAGAATCATCACAAACAATAAAATTGAAAATTGCTGATTATTAAATGTTTAAAATAAACATTCTATTTTTCATTTTTCATCTATCTAATGAGTTAAATCAATAAACTTATAAGGTACAATCATCCGGTTTACGATTTTACGTCCCTATTGTACGATTTTTTATCCCTTCTAATGATCCGATTGAGATTATTTTTGTAGCCTGAAACATAAAATCACTTGGTTAATACATTAATATTTACATTATGATGAACATCACAAAAACAATTGCTCGAAGTTTATTGCTTGTCGCGTGCTTCATTCTGTTTTCCTGCGAAGCGGATAAGCAGCCGGTGGCTTTGGAAACTTTTCAATTCGCCGGATCCGATACGCCGATAGACGCACTTGATGTGGGCGAGATACAGGCGGTGGTCGTAACTCCTTTCCGGAAGTCGCCGGCATCGACCCGGTTACGGGATGGATTACAGCCCTGTCGCCCGGTTCTTCCGTCGTTACAGCTACGACAAAGCACCGCTTAAACCATTGTGGTGAGTGGAATTTCAAAATGTCTCCATAATGCAGGGAGGCAGTCTGGCTGAAACTTGGTCACTTGATATTTCTCACTATATTTGCACTGCAATCGGAAAAATCCGGTTCAAAAGACATATTGGTATAGCGTTAGCTATTGTTCTTGGAGATGAAACTTAGGAACTTTCAAACGAAAACAAGGATGAATAGTGAACGCTCGCGCAGTTTGCGCGGGCTTTACTTATTCGTTTTCGTTGGGTTTCCTAAGACCTCGTTTCAGAATATAGTAATTGTCCCGCGCTTTCCGTTTTTAAATCCGTTGCACAGGGACCTGCAACAAAATAATTGTGAAGACCACAAACATCCCTTCAAGTATCTCCGTTATTAATGATATTGGTATGAAAGAAAAAACTTTTATATGCGGGTATAATAGCCAATAATAATGGTGTTACTACCGAATTTACGTTGCATGGATAAATAGTATTTTAATCAAACCGGAAATTCACCCAATTACATTCTTCAACTCAAGAATAAAAACATATTTCAACATATTCCGGCAATGATGAATAATATCTACAAAGTAACTGTTCATCTAAAAAATAAGATAATTAAAATGGGAGGTGACCCGCTTCGTGAAGCATTAACATTAATATAGGCGAAAGATGGAAAGTTATATCATAAACAGGATGATGATTACTGGACAGCTTGTCTGTTTATTGAAGACACAGTTACTTATCAATCAGCCTCATCCTTAGAATTAGCCTGTCAAGGAGGAAAGGGTATTGGAAAATTTCAAGCCATGCTGTCCGATATAAAAGAGCCATTGGATGATATTCTTCCCGGATTTCACAATATCAAATTCCGTTTTGATCAATGGGATCAGGCAATAGAAAATGATAAAGCAGGGCGTGTAAAACAACTTCAAACAGAAATATCCCGGATTGAAAAATATCGAAAGGAAATGCTTGATTTTTATTCAAAAATAGAGCTGGTATCATTCCTTCACGGGTTACTCACAATGATACAAAAATCAGTAATATTCTCTTTGATAAATCGGGAAACATATTGTGTGTAATTGATTTAGACACCGTTATGAACAGTTCTTGCCTCTACGATTACGGCGACGCCATACGGTCGTATGCAAATGCAGGATTGGAAGATGACAGAAA
>JAIRLY010000301.1 GCA_031259075.1 Dysgonamonadaceae bacterium
TCAAACGTTCATGTAGAAGGTTATTACTCCGAATATGGATACCATCCCAGCGAAATGGGTGTAATTAACACAAGAGTTACTCTTAGCCAGCAGGCACGGGATTGGTTAGATGCAACGAGCTTTATGAATAAGGCGAGCGCAAATGCATTTACAACATTACAACGGCTTTCCTCTTCCGAAGGCTACTGGCGGGGTAAAAACGGGAAATACTACAAAATCTCGTGGGGAGGCAACCAATATACAGGTGGCAGGTCAGGTGTATTGAACGCAGCAAAACTTTATAAAAAAGCAGGATGGTTGGCAACAGGAATCGCAGGTTTTATAGATATTGGAGCGGGATACATGGAAGATGGTGAAAATTATGGTTATAATGCCCAGAAAGCCACAGCAGGATTTGCCGGAGGTGCACTCGGTACTTGGGGTGGCGCTACAGCAGGAGCAGCTATCGGTAGTTGGCTGGGTGGCGTTGGCGCAATTCCCGGTGCGGTTATTGGTGGTATTATTGGCTCAATAGGCGGTGGCTGGGGAGGCAGCGCAGCAGGCGAAGCAATTTACGATGGTTTTGTTAAATAAAAAGGTAAAGAATATGAAAAATATTGAAATCCCATTGAGAAAAACGAAAATATTCCTGATGCTATTGGGGAGTATTGTCTTTGTAGTTGCAGGTATTTTTTTTATGATTAATCCTGCTAAATATGTTTCTGTATTGTGGCGCAGTCCCGTTTTTATTTTTGTCGGCGGATTTGTATCTGTCCTGTTTTTTGGATTTACCGGTTTTTCCATTATTAAAAAGCTCCTTCAAACAAGAACAGGCTTAACAATTAATAATGAAGGAATTATTGATAATTCAAGTGGCGTTTCTGCAGGAATGATCTTTTGGGAAGATATAGAAAACATAGATGTTTTTAAAGTTTTAAATCAAAAATTCATTAGAATTGTTGTAAAAAACCCGAATGAGTACATTAATCGGCAGACTTCTTCAATTACAAGAAAAATGATGGCGGCAAATCATAAAAAATACGGTTCGCCTGTCCAAATACCGGCCAATACATTAAAAATCAATTTTGATGAATTGTATGAATTGTTGCAAAATAATTTTTTAGAACAGAAAGAGCATCATCAATCGTAATGTACAATTTATTATAGATTTGTAAAACAGCAGAATGTATAAATATGGAAAGATTTTGGAATATAATTCATTTTTTTGCCTATAAATATATGACAAAGTCATATATTATATTTATTAAGCCGGTTCATTTTTTGTATAATACAAATTTATCAAAAAAGTTTTTGGCGAGAAATGGTAGAACTCCTGAAACGGCCATGAAAGAGTTTAAATTTGCATTGACAGACAAGCGGGTAGGGCAAAGCAGTTTTTTTGCTTATGGGATAATGTTTGCAATGCCTTTTGTTTTTCTTTTTGGATTGCATAATTTTCTTTTTTTTGTATTTAATAGATGGATAATAGCAGCAGATAAACTTTCTATCTATCCAATAGTAATTTATGGTATATTTTCCTACTTGTTGAATGATTTCTTACTTCTTCGTAAAGATAAGTATATAAAGTATTTCAAAAAGTTTGAAAGGCAACCGCGCGAATGGAAAGTAAAATGGGCATGGATAAGTGCAGGAGTAATTTTATTCCCATTTTTAGTACTTGCAGGCAGTTTTATAGCAATGCTACCTGAATAATTATTTTTAGTAACCCTGTTAAGTTTCGGAAGCTTAACAGGGTTTTTATTGACATGTTAGTGGCTATTTTTAGCTAAATTTTTATAGCGTCGGTGTGTGAGTAATAAAAAAGAAAAGCTGTACCTTTGCGGCAACGCTTATTCCGCGCCGGCGGTGTTTGTATGGGAGAACAAAACATGTAGTTTGTATTACATCGGGCGCGATTATCAGGGCAGCATTACGCATATTTTTAACGAAAACGGGACAGTGAAACAGGAATTGAGTTACGATGCATGGGGCAGGTTGCGCAACCCTGCCAATCAGCAGGTCTATGCCGCAGGACGCGAGCCGGAACTGTTTTTGGGACGCGGTTATACAGGGCATGAACACCTGACGCCATTCGGCCTGATAAACATGAACGCCCGCCTGTACGATGCCGCGCTGGGCCGGTTTCTAACTCCCGACCCGTACATACAGGACATGACCAACAGCCAAAACTACAACCGCTATTCCTATTGCCTGAATAACCCGCTGAAATATACCGACCCGAGCGGAGAGCGTTATTATTGGGATCAGGATTCTTATTGCTACCGGGATGCACAAGGTAACAGGGCGGATGATTAGGATGTTTACATGGATATGTGTCGGAGGGGCTGTTTCCGTCCGGGCGGAAGTATGAAAGATGGAACAAGTTAACAACGGTTACCCTGTGTATGTAATGAGCGGCACAAACGGCGCACAGCCCGGATATCACTGTGTTTCTGTTGATGCACAATATCCGGCTTATCCGTAAACACTGGAGTTGTTCGCGGTAATCCGATTGAAAACTTTCCTGCAATTGTTACAGTGTCAACGTTAAACGCCGTTTTCTCTGTGACCGTTCTTGACTAAATCCACGACTTTTAGTTTCTTAAAAAAGTCATTCCCTTTATCATCCACTAAAATAAATGCCGGAAAATCTTCTACTTCAATTTTCCAGATAGCCTCCATTCCCAATTCGGGATAAGCCAGACATTCAATGCTTTTGATATTGTTTTGGGCTAAAATAGCAGCCGGACCGCCGATAGAGCCTAAATAAAATCCGCCGTGTTTTTGACATGCATCCGTCACTTGTTGACTCCGATTTCCTTTTGCCAACATAATCATACTTCCTCTATGCGATTGAAACAAATCCACATACGGATCCATACGTCCCGCTGTAGTTGGTCCCATTGAACCGCAAGCCATTCCCTGAGGCGTTTTTGCCGGACCGGCATAGTAAATCGGATGATCTTTGATATATTGCGGTAGATCTTCGCCTTTATCTAACAGTTCTTTCAGTTTAGCATGAGCAATATCACGTCCTACAACAATTGTTCCGTTCAAAGACAAACGAGTCGCTACCGGATACTTTGTCAATTCGGCCAAAATCTCTTTCATCGGACGATTCAAATTGATTTTTACTACATTACCTTCGCCTGCGTTACGCAGTTCTTCAGGAATATATAAGGCAGGGTGGTCTTCCAATTTCTCAATCCAAACGCCGTTTTTGTTAATTTTGGCTTTGATATTTCGGTCGGCCGAACAAGAAACAGCCATACCTACCGGACAGGAAGCGCCGTGACGAGGCAACCGAACAATCCGGATGTCGTACGCCAGGTATTTTCCTCCGAATTGAGCGCCTAAACCGATTTCTTGTGCGGCTTTTAGCATTTTTGCCTCTAATTCGATGTCCCGAAAAGCCTGACCACCTTCATTTCCTTGAATAGGTAATTTATCATAATATTTGGTAGAGGCTAATTTAACGGTTTTTAAGCAAGCATCGGCAGAAGTTCCGCCGATAACAAATGCAATGTGATAGGGAGGACAAGCGGCTGTTCCTAATGATTTCATTTTTTCTATCAGGAATTTTTCCAGTGATTCAGAGTTTAGTAAAGCTTTTGTTTCTTGAAACAAACAGGTTTTATTTGCCGAACCGCCTCCCTTGGCAATACATAGAAATTTGTATTCATCGCCATCTACCGCTTGAATATCGATTTGTGCAGGGAGATTCGTTCCCGAATTTTTTTCTGTGTACATATCCAAAGCAACGGTTTGAGAATACCGGAGATTTTCTTCTGTATAGGTTTTGTAAACGCCTTTGGAAAGCGCTTCTTCATCTCCACCTCCTGTCCAGACTTGCTGTCCTTTCTTTGCAATAATTGTTGCCGTACCGGTATCCTGACAAAAAGGAAGAATCCCTTTTGCCGATACTTCCGCGTTTCTCAACATCGTCAGCGCTACATATTTATCATTCTCGCTTGCTTCGGGATCGGCTAAAATCGCCGATACTTGTTGCTGGTGAGCGGGACGAAGAAAGAATGCGCAATCATGGAAGCAGGCATTAGCTAATTGAGTCAATACTTCGGGTTGCACTTTCAGGATGTCTTTTCCTTCAAAGGATGCAGTGGACACGCCTTCCGTTGTCAATAAATAATACGCTGTTTCATCTTTTCCCAAAGGGAACGGTTCTTGATACTTAAAGGATGGTGTTGCCATAATTTTTTTATATTTTTATTTTTTTATTGCAATGGCTCCGGGATGCACATTGCGGTATTTATTTTATCTTTTGTAATGCTTGAATTGAACATACAAAGTTAACACTAAATTTCCAATTACACACAAATTTTAAGTTAACAAGTTATAATACAGAGAGCTGAGCTTGATTGAATGATGAACACACATTACAACTTTCGATTATCATTATCTATCTTGATGATAATTCCGGTCATTGTTTTCCCACAAATTAAAAGAAATTGATAATTTATTTTTTATTTAGTTAATTTTTTCTATTTTTGCTCCATATTACTTAGCTTATTCTTTAAACTTTTTTAATAGAATCCCCACAGAAAGGAGGTCGAAACCGGGTATTCGAAAATAAACAATTATTTATTAATACTTAAACAATGAAAAAAATGAAAACTCTTTTATTTATTTTTTTGATGCTTTGCCCGTTATGGGCTTGTTCTTCCTGCCAGGATGATGATGAGAAACTGCCCGGCACGAAACC
>JAIRLY010000329.1 GCA_031259075.1 Dysgonamonadaceae bacterium
TAAATTCTTTGGAAAAAGTGAGTTATACCGCCAAAGACGGACAATTTTTGCGTTGGGACTATCGCAGTAAGAAAATGCGTGAATCCGCAGAGTACCGTGAAAAAAACGGCAAAGCGCCAGCAGAAAGGTAACAGTAGCCAACAGATGGCAAAATTTGGACGTGTGCCTTTGCGGAAAAGTATTACTGTTTGGGAAAAACCATAAATTTATTTTATTTAGATAAAATGAAGCGATGTTTGAGGGGTTGAAAGCGTCGCCAACATCCCGTTTGCCCCCAATCGTTTCGCTTCATTGGGGGGTATTCAAATTAAAAGCTTTCGGCTTTTCTTTCTCTATTTTCCATTCTCAACTCAACTCAACTTAACTTTTAGTTTTTAACTTTTCGTTCTCAGTTTCTAGTTTTCTAAAGAAGCTGAAATTGACGGCGCCATAAACTCTTTTTTGAGAAAAATAAGGCAAAGTGGAAAAATCATATTCTTTCGGATGTTCCATTACAAAAACGCCACCCGTTTTTAATAAATCGTTAGAAAAAACCATTTCCGGGATTCTGTTCAGATTTTTTAAAGCATAAGGCGGATCGGCAAAAATGAAATCGAACGATTGTTTGCAGGATTCAATGAATCGGAATACATCTCCTTTAATCGTAATTAAATCCTCATTTTTTAATTCTGTTTTTACTTTTATTATAAAAGCATAATGTGCAGCTTCTTTTTCAACACATACAACTTTTTTACAACCACGCGAAAGCAATTCAAAACTAATACTTCCTGTCCCGGCAAATAAATCCAAAGCGTTTGTTCCTTCCAAATCAAATTGATTTACAATAATATTGAATAGATTTTCTTTCGCAAAATCAGTAGTAGGACGCGCTTTGAAAGATTTCGGAATTTCAAAACGGCGACTTTTATATTTCCCGCTTATAATTCGCATAATGATAATGCTGTTATTTCGAAAGGAACGGCTTCTTGTCTTTCTATCGAAACAATATTACAGACGTAGTCTTTCAAACGGTTCTTCAAGTCGCCTTTTTCTTCCAAAATGTAAATAAAGTCTTTTAACTGATTGAATTTCAATTGTCTCCAAACAAACAGAGCGTAATAAACCGCATCTGACAGTTGCGAACAAGTAAAATGATTGCCTAATAGAAAATTATCACGTGAAAAACAAAAAATATCTATTCCTTCTTTCCGCTTATTAATAATCATCCGGTTTCCGTTTATCAATTGTCCTTTCTCCTGAAAATAAGTAATCAACGGAACTGTATAATGAATAATCCGGGCATCTGCAAAAGAACGTTGAAAAAAATTGTATTTATTTTCCGACATTCCATAAACAATAACCATTTCCGGTTTTTGTACGGTTTGATGAAGTATTCTCCCCGCATTTTCCGTAAACAAAAATTTCAAGTATTCTTCTTTATCCTTTTCCTCATACAGCAAAGTGGGAATAAATGTAAATACTTGCGTATAATTGATTATATATATTTTTTTGAACGGTAATGTAAAAAAATCATTATCGAAAAAAATATTTTGAAAATAAGAAAATACATCCGGTTTTTTATCACCGGAAATACTGTAATGGAAATAATCCGAATTTTTTACCGGATTATATAGAAAAAATGAAATTTGATCCGAATGGACTTCAATGGCCAATATATATTGTTCGGAACAATTTAAGTCGATATTTTCAGGGATTTGAATTTTCATTTTCAAAACGTTCAAAAACAGACGTTTTTTCAACATTTTCACTTACCATTCCCTGCCGGATACTCTTTATACACATGTAAAAGAGCGTGACTGCAACGATAAATAAAAGAATTTGAATGATCCGTTTCATAAAATTTAATTTTCTATCTTTAGAATAAGAGATTTTTTTAATCCGCACCGCAAATATACGTGAAATTTTTCGATTAGATGCAAATGGATAAAACAGAAAATTTCATGTAACTTTGTTGTAAATATTATTTTTTATGGACGAATTATTGCCTTTGGTAGATGAGTGCGGGATTGTGATTGGCAGTGTTTTGCGCAGTATATGTCACGATGGAAGCAAGCCGTTGCATCCGGTAGTTCATCTTCATGTATTGAATGAAAAAGGAGAAATACTTTTGCAAAAACGCTCAATGAATAAAGATCTTCAACCGGGGAAATGGGATACATCCGTAGGCGGACATGTCGATTTTGGCGAAAAAATCGAAGAAACATTGATAAGAGAAGCTCGCGAAGAACTTGGAATCAAAGAAATGAAACCGATCTTTCTTCGTTCTTATCTATTTGAATCGGATATTGAAAAAGAAATGGTTTATTCGTATCAAACACTTTACGAAGGTATTTTTGAATTTAATACGGAAGAAATAGATGAAATCCGATTCTGGAGTTGGGCGGAAATCAAAGAAAATTTAGGTAAATCCGTTTTTACGCCGAATTTCGAAATGGAGTTTCAATGGCTCTCTACGAACAATAGATAACAACCGTAAATAAGAGCATGCAGAATCGCCACTCTCGTTATTTTTGAAAAAAGATAGAATAAAACGATTTATTTTGATAAAAAACAGAATAAAGAAAGGTAAATTTTATGAATTTTGTAAATTCTGTAATTCTGTTTTTCCTGATTAAATGATTATCTTTGTTCACAATTTTCAAATATAAACAAATAATGAAAAATGAGAATGCTCCCCTCAGTCTGGGAACAGAAAAAATAGGGAAACTTCTGATGCAATACGCTATTCCTGCAATTATTGCCATGACAGCCGCTTCGTTGTACAATATAACCGACAGCATATTCATCGGTCATGGCGTAGGACCTTTAGCTTTGTCGGGATTAGCGATAACTTTTCCTTTGATGAATTTGGCCGCTGCTTTCGGTTCACTGGTGGGAGTTGGCGCTTCGACCTTATTATCGATCCGGATGGGACAAAAAGACTATCAAACGGCAAATGATATTTTGGGAAACGTTTTTGTATTGAATCTGATTATGGGAACAGGTTTTTCTATTTTTGCGCTTCTTTTTCTAAATCCTATTCTGCAATTCTTCGGCGCCGGCAGCGAAACACTCGAATATGCTCGCGATTTCATGATCATTATATTATCCGGAAATGTAGTTACCCACATGTATTTCGGTTTGAATGCCTTAATTCGTTCGGCGGGAAATCCCCGGAAAGCAATGCTGGCGACTATTTACACAGTGCTTATTAATCTGGTATTGAATCCTTTGTTTATCTTTGGTTTCAATTGGGGAATTCGAGGATCCGCTTTTGCTACTATTATTTCACAGGTAATTGTCCTTTGCTGGCAAATACATTTATTTAATAATAAGGAATATTTTATCCACTGGAAAAAAGGAATTTATAAACTAAAAAAGAAGATTGTAATCGATTCTTTATCCATCGGCATGTCTCCTTTTC
Organism: Dysgonamonadaceae bacterium; assembly: GCA_031259075.1. Taxonomy (GTDB): domain Bacteria; phylum Bacteroidota; class Bacteroidia; order Bacteroidales; family Azobacteroidaceae; genus Azobacteroides. The sequence continues at coordinate 3,404 of JAIRLY010000329.1, forward strand.
TAATGAATGCCGCCAGTTGTTTGATCGTAATTATTATCAATCAACAATTGATTCGAAACGGCGGCGATTTAGCGGTGGGCGCTTACGGTATTGTCAACCGCATGGCATTCCTGTTTATTATGATTGTAATCGGACTAAATCAAGGCATGCAACCGATTGCGGGATACAACTACGGCGCTAAATTGTATGAACGGGTGATTGCCGTTTTGAAAAAATCTATTTTCTATGCAACAATTATCATGGTAGTCGGATTTACACTTGTGGAACTATTTCCCCGAACAGTAGCTTCTATTTTTACAACGGAAGAGCAATTGGTTGATATTGCTGTTCCGGGGCTTCGCTGGGTATTCGCTGTTTATCCTTTAGTCGGATTTCAGATGGTAAGTTCCGCTTTTTTCCAAAGTATCGGAAAACCTCAGAAATCCATTATTCTGGCCATGACCCGTCAGGTTATTTTCCTTATTCCCATTCTTCTCATTCTCCCCAATTATTTAGGAATAACGGGCGTTTGGGCCAGTATGACTATTTCCGACTTTATATCCGTAATATTAGCGGTATTTTTATTGAGCAGGGAACTGAAATTGAATAAACAAATAATAAATAAACATAAATGATAATTATGGAAAAAAATAATCCGGAAGTGAATTATACAGTTACGATTGGACGCCAGTTAGGAAGCGGAGGAAAACAAATCGGCGAACGATTGTCTCAAAAACTAAATATTCCCTGTTATGACAAAGAATTGATCCAAATAGCTTCTCGGGAGAGCGGGCTGGGGAAGGAGTTTTTCGAAAAAGCCGATGAAAAAAATACCCATAGCTTCTTCGGCAATTTTTGGGGATTTCATTCCGGTTATATGGGCGATAATTTGGGGAATTATCTATGCAATGAAACGTTGTTTAAAATACAAAGCGATGTAATCAAAGAATTGGCAGAGAAAAAATCCTGTATTTTCGTCGGACGTTGTGCAGATTATATTTTGCGGGATCATCCTTCCTGTCTTAAGATCTTTATTACAGCAAATACAGAAGAAAGAATCCGAAGAATCAGCCAAAATGAGAATATTTCAGAAAAAGAAGCTGCAATTTTGATTGAACAAACGGATAAAAAAAGAGCTGCCTATTATAATTATTACAGTAATAAAGAATGGGGAAAAGCGACTTCTTATGATCTTTGTATCAATTCATCTGTTTTTGGTATTGATGTCGTTGTTTTGCTTATAGAAACATTTATCCGGAAAAAATAGATATGAAATATTTATTTTTAACAAGAACTTAACAAAAAATCCATTGAATTATTGTTTATCTACTTTATTTTTGTTTCTTGAAACAATTATATAGACATAAAGAAACTTTTTTGAGCACATGAATAAAGTCCTTTCAATCCATAGTTGCTTATTATTCAAAATAGCGTTATTCATCTCTGCATTAATAATTTTGTTATTAACGGGTGGAGTACTTTACTCTTTGATTTTTCAATCGTTACCGGCTTTCAGACATTTCGGCTTCTTATCCTTTTTCTGTTCTTCCGGTTGGAAAACCGGTGAAGAAGAATATAGAACGTTATCCTTTATCGCTGGAACTTTTTCTACCGCTATTCCGGCTTTGCTTATTTCTATTCCTTTTTCGCTTTCACTTGCACTATTAAACAATGTATATCGCAAAGGAACAAAAATAGCTCGCGGAATAAATGCGGCTGTCGATTTATGCGCTCAGATTCCTTCGATTATTTTAGGCGTATGGGGTTATTTTTCATTGCGTCCGCTACTTCTATCGTTACATGCGGAAACTTATGGTCTCCGTATTTTCGCAACTGCTTTAGTACTTTCTCTCATGATTATTCCGTATATCACTTCATTAATCGTATATTTTTTCGACAAAATTCCCGAAAATATAAAAGAAGGCGCCTATTGTCTGGGGGCTACTCATACGGAAGTGATTCGAAAAGTCTATTTTCCTTTTGCCCAAAAAGGAATAGCTGTTGCCTGCCTCATGGCTTTTGGAAAAGTGTTAGGAGAAACGATGATTGTTTGTATGCTTGCCGGAAACACGATCACATCTCTTATTGCCGGTCAGTTTGAAAATGCCGGTGAATTGCAATTAAGCGAATTATTTGCGGTCGCCTTATTCCTTTTTTTGACTACTGCAATTATCAATTCGATTACCATCTATATAAAAAAACGTATTACTCTATGAGAACTCGTCTGAAACATCCGGTACTTGTTGATCGAATTTGTTTCGTTATCGTTTGCTTATTTTCCGTTATAGCGTTAACTCCGTTCATTATACTTGTTTTTGAACTGTTTAAGAGAGGTTTTAAGCAATTCAACTGGGATTTTTTCACAGAAACAGCTCCGGGTTCGGTAGAGGCAATGCTGGCGCAAATAGGAGGCCATCCCGTAACGGGCGGCATAGTGAATGGAATATACGGGAGTTTGGCGGTTATTCTGATCGCAGTCGGTTTTGCGGTCCCGATCGGAATTTTTGCCGGAATTTATATTTATGAAAAACAAACTTGTAAACTAAGTACCGCAGTACAATATGCCGGTATCATCCTGAAAGGAACATCTTCTGTTATTGTCGGTTTAGTGGCATATCTGTGGATTTCCCTGTTTTTTGATCATTCTCCGGTTTTGGCAGGTGGTTTGTCTCTAACTATTTTATTGCTCCCGTCGATCATTCAATCGACATGGCACACATTGTTATCTATACCGGAAAATTTAAAAGAAAGCGGCTTTGCATTAGGCGCTTCGTATTCAAATGTGTGGTTTCAAATCATTTTACCCTCGGTTCGAAAACCGCTATTAAGTAGAATTTTGACGTCGTCGACCCCAATTGTCGGATCTACAGCTCCTTTGATTATCGCGGTTTTGGGATCTTCCGCGATAAACAGAGATGTGGATAATTCCGCTACAACTCTTTCTCTATTGATTTGGCGCTTTTTCAATCATCCGAATATGGTCGATTTGATGTGGGGCGCTTCCTTATTTTTGTTTTTAATCGTTGTAATGTTGAATCTTATCAACAGGCATTTAAAAAAGAACAGACATGAAAAATGAATACATCCTCGAACTGAAAAATTTGAACGTATCTTATTCTCCGGGAAAATATGCAGTGAAAAAATTATCCGCCGCAATAAAATCCAATCATGTAATTTCCGTTATCGGATTACCGCAATCGGGTAAGAGTACTTTGCTACGATCGATTAACCGTTTACACGAATTGTATCCGAATATCAAAATCAGTGGAGAAATCCTGTTAAAAGGGAAAAATATCATGGATTTAAATCCAATTGAAGTAAGGAAAAAAATAGGAATGATATTCTCAAGTCCGAACCTTTTTCCGAATATGAATATTTACAATAATTTAATATCCGGTTTTCAATTCGGTCGCATCTCGCTTTCTAAAAAGGAAAAAGACATTATAGTAGAGAAAAGTCTGACAGAAACCGGTTTATGGGATGAAATTAAAGATATTCTTCATGGAAGATACGATATTCTCTCTACAGGGCAACAACAGGTTTTGTGTATCGCTCGGTCGATAGCCCTTCATCCTGAAATAGTGTTGATGGACGACCCTACTTTTACTCTTGACTCTCAAAGCAGCGACAGAATCGAAACGTTGCTCCATCAGTTGAAAGAAAAACATACAATCATCATAGCCACTCAAAATCTTTCCCAAGCCGCCCGGATTTCAGATTATACCATGTATTTGGAAGCCGGCGAAATGATCGAATACGATGTTACTTCCAAATTGTTCTGGACACCCAAAGACAGCCGGACCGAAAAATATATTACAAGTCAAACCGGATAACAATCATTTTTATGAATACGACTATAAAAAGTTTGCAACAAAAGCAATTGAATAAAGGATTGGAGCTTATCTCTACCGTCGTGTTGCATCAATCTAACTTAACGGAGGAATTAATCAATGGAAAGTGTCAAGAAAGTACATATAAACAAATCGTCGAAAACGAAAAAAAGATAAATAACCTGGAAGTTGTGATAACAAAAAAACTTTCGGTTATGATTATCTTATTTACTCCCAAAGCGGTAGAATTGCGTGAAATAATATCCTGTCATGAAACCGTTTTACTTTTGGAAAGAATTGGAAATCTGCTGGTCGACATAGCCGGATATCTGAAAAAAAGCAACTTAGAATCACCGGAATACGTTGAGATCAAATCACAGTTAAAAAAAATATTCGCTTCCTTAAAGGCCACAATAAGCGCAAGTATCTATTCTTTCTTTAAAAAAGACAAATCAGAAGCTTATCAAATTATTGAAAAAGAGCGCGAGATTAAAAAAGGCTCTCAAGAAATATCCGAAAATCTTATTGCCGCATTTCAAGAAATACCTTTGAACGGTCGCGAATTAACAAATATCATTCATTTACATTCCATTGCTTATATTTTAGAAAAAATCGAAAATTATGTAATTAATATCGCTAAATCAACTATCTTTGCAATTGAAGGGATAGATTACAAGTATCGAAATCTTGAAAAATAAATGTACGTTATGAACCGAACTAAGTTATTAATTGTAGATGATGAAGAGGATATTCGAGAAATACTACAGTTTAACCTTGAAAACGAAGGCTTCCAAATAGATGCCGTTTCTTCCGGAGAAGAAGCATTGGAAAAGCTTTCACCCGAACATAAACTCATCTTACTGGATGTGATGATGGACGGAATTTCAGGTTTCCGTATGGCCGAGAAATTAAGAAAAGAAAATGTTCAAACACCTATTATTTTTTTGACGGCGAAAAGCAGCGAAAATGATTTATTAACCGGATTTTCGGTCGGAGCAGACGATTATATTTCCAAACCGTTTTCCATAAAAGAAGTCATCGCACGGGTAAAAGCGATTACGCGCCGTGATTACGAAACAATTCCCAAAATCAAGAAAGAGCGGGAAATAATCGTTATCGGTGATTTAAGATTAAATTTAACAGCAAAAAATCTTGAATTAAATAACAAAAAAATCTTTCTCACCAAAAAAGAATTTGAAATTCTAAGCCTCCTGATTCAACATCCTCAACGGCTTTTTTCCCGGGAAGAAATCTTGCAGGAAGTATGGCAAGATGAAAGTTATGTTCTTGAAAGAACGGTAGATGTACATGTAGCCCGGTTGCGGAAAAAACTAAATCATTACAACGTTTATATAGCCAATCGTTCCGGTTATGGATATTCTTTTAACGATTCCGTACGCATCTTGCCACAATGAAAATTAAACGCGAATTACGTATCTATCTTTATTCTTTCTGCTTTTTTTGTTTTTTTGCAAGCCTGATTGTGATTTCTTTTATCAGTAAAGAAAACGAACTGAAAACAAAAATCATAGAATCCGATCAGATTGTATATGCTAAAATTGTAAATAATTATATCGAAAAAAATCATTTGCAACCGGATAACCTAAACAAATTGTCTGATCTCTCCTTTCTTTTCCCCGAAAATATACATCTTACCGTTTTGAACAAAAAAGGAGATCTCCTTTTCGATCAATTTGCTTTGAATGAAAATTTTGAACAGAAAAAAAACATCAAATTTTTGTATTATAAAAAGTTGAAAAAAGATTATATCATTCGTATCGGTTTCCCTTACACCTCCGAAATAAAGGATTTCTTAAAACCGAACTTGATGTATATCGTTTTCATCATTTTACTCTTTATTTTAGGATTCCTTTTTTTGTCTTTTGTTTACAATAGTTTTAGTTATTCCATAAAAAAGATGAAATATTATTTAACTTGTTTTCGCAGAGATGAAACTTTCCCGTCTCATATTTCTTTTGCAGATGAAAAATTAAGCGAAATTCAAGCCCTGATTGTCGAAATTTGTAATCAATTGGAATTAAATAAAAAAGGAATTTTACTCGAAAGGGAAAAATTATTGGAACATTTCCATTTTGCCGAAGAAGGAATTTCATTTTTCACGCCTTCATTTGAGAATATTTATACAAACTCTCATTTTATTCAATACTTGAATATCCTGTTAAATCAAACGACTTTTGATGTGAATATCCTGTTCACAAGTCCTGTATTTGGTAAATTCGTGAAATTCCTTAAAAATCCGGAAAAGAAAAATACATTCAGCAAGAAACTCCATGCCAACGGGCGTCATTTTTTCGTACAAGTGATCCTGTTTGACGATAAAAGTTTCGAGATTATTATCCGGGATATTTCAGGGATCGAAGAAAACGATTTCGACAAGACGGCAATGACAAACAATATAGCCCACGAACTCCGCACTCCGGTAACCGGTGTACGCGGTTATCTCGAAACACTGATCGAGCACAAAAACCTTCCTCCGGAAAAAAAAGACGAATATATGCAACGGGCTTATGCGCAGATCGTACGACTTTCCGATATTATTCAAGACATCACACTTCTCTCAAAGACAAAAGAAGCGCCTCAATATTTCACGACGGAAGACGTTAACATTCACGAAATGTTGCGTGATTTAATTGAAATAGACTTGAAAGAAGCTATCGAAAAAAACAAAAGTACCGTAAACATCCAAGTCTCCGAAAAAGTGATAATAAAAGGAAACCGCACACTCCTGTATTCCATATTCGGAAATTTGGTTAATAACGCGCTTAAACACGCCGGAGAAAACACTGCGATCACCATTCATAATTACATGGAAGACGATAATTATTACTATTTCTCCGTCTCCGACAATGGGACGGGCATTGAAGAAAAACATCTTAAATCTATTTTTGAACGATTCTACCGGATTAACGAAGGACGAACGAGAGACAAAGGAAGTTCCGGATTGGGATTGCCGATTGTAAAAGATGCGGTCAATTTTCACAAAGGAGAAATATTAGCTAAAAACAAAACCGGCGGCGGATTGGAATTTTTGTTTACACTACGTAAGAAATAAGGCTTGAAAGAGTGAAGGCACGTTCGCATCCCTTGATATTTAGAATTATTCCTCAAATAATAAGAAAGTTGTGGTTTTTTTTGCAAATCTTGTGCAACCGGAACCTTCTGTATTTACGGTACGATGCAGTACGATACAATAAGGCGATAGAATAAAAACACTTCAATATCAATATTTTATGTTCAGCGGAGTGAAATACGGTAAAATATAGTAAGCTTATTTTAGTCCCCGATTTCAAGGGGCGGGGACTGTTTTTTTGTTAAATAGCGACACCGCATCCTCTTCCGCTTTATCGGCTATGTCGATATATGGTTTCATTGACTTATAATCGCTGTGCCCCGTCCATTTGCCGAAATACGCAAAACAGCGGCTGTGCTTTGATGGGTACTTAAATCAAGAATTAATTTCTATTTCCGAATACAACGGAAAGAAAGCCGTTATCAAAATATAGCAGTAGCTTTCCTTATATTGTTGAATCTATTTATCAACTTTTCATCTTTCCTGAGAACTTGCATGTTATATTTCATTTGCAAGCGCATAAGCGTATCGGCTTCCACTCCAAGTGCAGCCTCAAACAGGATAGCATTACTTTCCGTAAGCGGCCTGCGTCCGTTTAGTATTTCGTTAACAACGGAATATGACATTTCCATTTGTTTAGCGAGTTTTTTCTGAGAAATGCCCCTGTATTCTATTTCATCCTTTAATATTTCTCCCGGATGCGTGGGGCAAAAACCATAACCTAAATTTCCCATAATTTATTTATAATGATTTGACAATTCTATAATATTGCATACCGTAATAATAGTTTCCGATTCAACCGGTCTTGTTTTGAACTCAATCCTGAATTGGTCGTTTACCCGAACCGATTCCAAACCTTCTTTATCCCCTTTCAATTTTTCGTAACGCAGAGCATTGTATTTATAAAGTGATTCGACGCAAGGAACTCCTTCTAACAAGTCTATACATTTCTTATAGTTTTTGATTACCTGAAGTTGATAGCGATGCTTCTTATCACTACATTTCCCCTCATAGTAGAGTTCTTGCAGGTATTTTTTATCGAATTTCACTTCCATGATATACTATGTATGAATGCAAAGATAGTGGTTATTTCGATAATTCGCAAAAATCGCGAATGTTTTTTTCCTCTGTGTTTTTTCATTACACCAAAAAGGTCTTGTGGAAGCTCAAATAAATTACAATGAAATAATTGATGTGAAGGCGTCTTATATCGGTACTGCCTATTATGCTGAAAATCCGACACTGCGCAATCCGGTTGATTGGTATAAGATTATTACCTCAATAGCATTGATACTGACAGCTATTGCAACTGCGGCGGCTTTGTTCATCGGGTGCAACGCTTTGAAGGGGAATTAGGGTTTATTATCAATTAAAATACAAATATTAAAGAGGGCAAATGGCTCAACGAACCCATCGACGCATACAACCACGCAATAGACGCTACGCGCTACGCGGTTATGAGCGAGTTGCTGGAAGGAGAAAGGAAACCGGTAAACCTGAAACGGCTGGCTAAACAGGCGTATTGATGCTGTCAAAAAAAATACATTCGCTTTTTTGCGAATCGCTAAGAAAAAAGTATTATATTTGCACCGTAAATAAGCGATATGATTGTAACGTTTGAAAAGGAGTACTTGCGCGACCTGTACGAAACGGAAACGACGACGGATAAAAAACACCGCTTCCAGCCCGAAATAGTACGGAAATATAGGCAATGTATAAACTTGATGCGCCGCGTAACGGATACAAATGCACTGTTAAAGTATAACGGGCTGAATTTTGAAAATCTGCAAGGCGATAAGGCGGGTATTTCTTCTATCAGGGTAAACAGGCAATACCGAATCGAATTTACGGTAACAGACAACGGCATTGAACCCGTTGCCAAAATATGTAATATTTTAGAATTGTCGAACCATTATAAATAAAAGGTATTATGATTCAGATTAAAGGAGTTGACCCCCGCATGATCGCAAACAATCTTACCCCGTATAAACCAACGCATCCGGGCGAATTGTTGAAAGATGAAATAGAATACCGCGGTATTTCACAGCGCAAACTTGCCGCGCAAATGGGCGTAGCTTATTCCGTACTCAATGAAGTATTGAACTGCAAACGACCTGTTACTACCGAATATGCTTTACTTTTTGAGGCTGCATTGGGCGTTGACGCCGAACCGCTTATAGGTATGCAAACCGATTACAATATACAAACCATCAAACAAAATAAATCGTGGAGCGAGCGCCTCGCCAACGTCCGCAAGGTGGCGGCGGTGCTTTGACAAGTCAATTAAAAGCAATTATTATTAATGATTCAATGTGAAATTTGACACCTCGGAGAATAATGTTTATCTTTGCCGATACAATAACAGCACCGGCAATGAATCCGTGGGCTTTTAGCCAATCATTAATTTCCGTATTAGAATATTTATCCTTGCACATTGTAACCAATGTATTTACATCACTTGTTTTTAATTTTGTGCCATTAACTTTTTTCAAACCACCGTCAATCAATCCTTTCACAAGCCCGTCTTTTTGTATTGTGTACCTCTCTTTAAATAAGTGTTTTTTTACCGCTTCAAGAACCTTTGAGTTATCCAATTTCAATGTATTAATTACATAGTTATACGCATTTACCATTTTATTATAACCGGTTGAATCACGGTTCGACATAAATTCCGGGAACGGCGTTTTCCTACATCCCAGTTTTGAATAAAACTCCGGCAATGTTTTTCGTGCGACAAACTCATTTGCCAATTCCATATATTTGGTTTGCAGATCAGTTTTCCGTATATACCCGACAATATTTCTATTGTGTGTTATTTCGTGCCAGAATGTTGTCATAGCGTCTGCTTCATCAAACGTGATGCCTTTCGATTCTCCCCGTCCGATTTTCTCCATTGCAGACTGTACCGAACAAAACGGAGTGGAGTGAGGTTGTTAAACCGAATTTTATGGGTCGGTGTATATATCAGAACTTTTATGTACATTTGCAAAAAATAAAAAAGTAAAAGAATATGAGTAGACGTCGCTTTTTTAACACCACAGGACCCTGTAATCCGGAAAGGCATTACATGTTACCTCCTGAAGACCGTTTAGTTGGTTCTCAATTAAGCCGTTATATAAAGGATGAATTATATTGGGTTCTACATGCGCCGCGACAGACGGGAAAGACTACTTTCCTGCAAAGCTGGGCGCGCGAAATCAATGCGGGCGAAGAAGCCGTCGCCTGCTATGTGAGCGTCGAAGACTGTCAGGGCATAGCAGAACGTGAAGAAGCAATGTTTACAATCTATCAAGACATTTGCGATTCTGCCGGAGTAGCAGGAATACCTGTTCCATCTATTGCCGAGAGAAATCCCGAAGGGCTTTTACGTACAACTTTGATTAACTGGGCTCAATTAGTCGCTCCCAAACCGCTGATTGTTTTATTCGACGAAGTCGATGTACTTGTTGACGAAACTATGGTCAGTTTCTTAAGACAGTTACGCGGAGGATTTGCTACTCGCGGAATCGGGAAGTTTCCGATATCCATTGCGCTGGTTGGTATGCGCGACTTGAAAGATTACCTCATCAAAGCCAAAGATGGGAAATCCGTCAATCCGGGTTCACCTTTCAATATCAAAGAAGATTCGGCTATGTTGTCCAACTTTACCAAAAATGATATAGTTAAACTGTTCGCTCAACGAACGGAAGAAACCGGACAGCAAATCACGCAGGAAGCGCTTGATTATGTTTATGAACAATCGGGAGGGCAACCATGGATTGTAAACTCTTTGTTTAAGCGAGCTACTCTCCGCATTCTGGATGACGAAAGTACGGAAACCGTCACTTTGGAACTTGTCCGTCAAGCGCGGGATCAGATGATAGAAGCGCGGGAAACGCATCTGGATGCTTTAGGAGAACGGCTTCGTGATCCGAGAGTGAAATTCGTGATACAGACGATTATTACCGGTAGCAGTAATCCGTTGGGACGAACAGATCCCGAAGTAGCGCTGACCATGGATTTAGGATTAATAAAATGGGATGCCAACAAGGGGTTCACTATTGCTAATCCTGTTTATGAGGAGATACTTACCCGTTTTATCAGTTCGAAATATCATGATTCTTTTCCGCCGCCTTCGTCGTGGCAATGGCAAAAACCAAACGGCGAATTGGATATGGATAATTTACTGCGTGAATTTCAAAAATTCTGGCGGCGACATTCGGAGATATGGGAGGAAACAGCCGACTATACCGAAGCGTTTCCACATCTCTTGCTGATGTCATTTCTCCAGCGTGTGACCAATGGAGGCGGTGATATAAACAGAGAATTAGCCGCCGGTCGCGGACGTATGGATCTACTGGTGGAATATGCCGGAAAAAGCTATATTATCGAAGTGAAAATCATTCATTATTACGACGGACCTGCCGCTGTCAGGGAAGAAGGATTAGTGCAGATTCAGGGCTATCGCGACAGGATAGACGCTTCGGCGCCGGCTTATTTAGTGATTTTCGACCGTCGCCCCAAAGCTAAAGAACTGTCGTGGGACAAAAAGATTTCGTGGACAGTAGATGAAACAAGCAATGTAACGATTTTAGGATGTTGAAAAAAACATTTTCATCCGGAATACCGCTACACGATAATGTGATTGGGATGTACATCGAAAAACATTATTACAAAACGGGAACGTATATGAAATAAAAAATGCTAAAATAATTATACCGATGGTTCAATTTTATCAGCAAGAACATCGACTGTTAATTTCCGTCGATTGCATTATTCTCGGATTTAAAAACAATGAAATCAACGTTTTAATTATTAAACGAAAGTTTGAACCAATGAAAGGAGAACGTTCCTTAATGGGCGGTTTTGTTCGTGAAGAAGAAAGTCTGAACGAAACCGTATCCCGTGTCGTGGCCGAATATACGGGTGTTGAAAATGTCTATATGGAACAAGTAGGGACATACGGAGAAGTTGCAAGAGATCCGGGCGAACGTGTTGTATCTATCGTATATTACGCGTTAATTGATATGCAACAATTTGATGATAAATTGAAAAAACAACACAATGCGGAATGGGTTAATATCAATAATGTAGGACAACTTATTCTCGACCACAATCATTTTCTGAACGATACGATCCGCTTACTCAAGCGGAGAACGGCTACCCGACCGGTCGGATTTAACCTGTTACCGGAAAAATTCACTTTGCCGCAACTGCAATCTCTTTATGAAACGATTTACCAAACGCCATTAGATAAACGTAATTTTCGCAAGAAAATTTTCGAAATGGATATATTGGAAAAATTAGAAGAAAAAGATAAAGGTAACTCAAAAAGAGGCGCTTATTATTATAAATTTAATAAAGAAAAATATGATCGCCGCCTGGAAGACGGTTTTTATTTTTCATTCATCTAAACTCTTTCTTTCCTTTTTTTAAAGCTGTTCTATAACATATTTTTACAAGTGTTTATTTTAACACTTATAAAAAAATTATCATTACCTTTGCATCTGAAAATAAGTGTAAAAACTTACACTTATTTTTCAGACATATAAAACAAATCTTAATGACAGAGCGATTGATTATGTTAGAAAAATTAAAACAGGAAGTTTTTCAAGCCAATCTGGATTTGGTGAAATATGGTTTAGTCATCTTTACGTGGGGTAATGCCAGTGGAATAGATAGAGAAACAGGACTTGTCGCGATTAAGCCATCGGGAGTATCGTACGATAACATGAAAGCGGAAGATATGGTAATCGTCGATTTGTACGGCAATGTGGCGGAAGGTTCGCTCAAACCGTCTTCCGATACGGCAACGCATTTGGAACTATACAAAGCTTTTTCTTCCGTAGGCGGTATTGTACACACACATTCTACTTATGCAACAGCTTGGGCGCAAGCCGGTCTGGATATTCCGAACATTGGAACTACACATGCCGATTATTTTAATAATTCCATACCCTGTACACGCAATATGACGGAAAAGGAAATAAAAAGCGATTATGAAAAAGAAACAGGCGCTGTAATTGTCGAACGATTCAAAGATATTAATCCTTTGCATATTCCCGCTGTGTTGGTGAAAAATCATGGGCCTTTTGCTTGGGGCGAAAATCCGGGCCAAGCGGTACACAATGCAGTTGTAATGGAGCAAGTGGCTAAAATGGCCTGTATCTCCCGTCAAATTAATCCTCATTCTGAAATGAATGATTTGTTAACTGAAAAACATTTTTATCGTAAACACGGAATGGAAGCTTATTACGGGCAATAGAACAAACAATAACTTTAATATTTTTAATTCTTAATATTTTTACTAATATGAAACATAAATTATTATTCATCGCAATGTTTATCTCATTGATAGCATGGAACGGAAATGCTCAAGTACAAAACAAAATTGTTGTTAATATCAATGACGGTAAATACACTATCAGCAAGCATATCTACGGTCATTTTTCCGAACATCTCGGACATGGAATTTACGGTGGAATCTGGGTAGGTGAAGATTCGCCGATTCCTAATACAAGAGGTATTCGAAACGATGTTGTAGAAGCGCTGAAATCTTTGCAAATTCCAAATCTTCGTTGGCCGGGCGGATGCTTTGCCGACGAATATCATTGGCGCGATGGCGTCGGACCACGCGAACAACGACCCAAAATGATCAATACGCATTGGGGCGGCGTGGTAGAAGATAATAGTTTCGGAACACACGAATTTCTGGATTTATGCGAACAATTGGGTTGTGAACCTTACATTTGCGGCAATGTAGGAAGCGGTACCGTCGAAGAAATGTCGAAGTGGATAGAATATATGACTTTCGACGGGGAAAGCCCAATGGCTAATTTACGAAAACAAAACGGACATCCGGAACCATGGAAAATCCGGTTCTTCGGAATAGGAAATGAAAATTGGGGTTGCGGAGGAGAAATGTCGGCGGAATTTTATGCCGACATGTATCGCCGTTATGCCGTTTACTGCCGGAATTATGGCGATAATCATCTCTATAAGATAGCCGGAGGGCCGAATACTTCAGACTATCATTGGACGGAAACGTTGATGAAGAATGTCGGTTACCGGATGAATGCTTTGTCACTCCACTATTATACGGTTCCTAAAACTTGGGGCGACAAAGGTTCTGCCACTGTCTTCGATGAAGCGGAATACTTTACTACAATTGATAAAGCCTATTTTATGAGGGAGTTGGTTGAAAAGCATACCGCTGTTATGGACAAATACGATCCGCAAAAAAAGATCGCATTAGTTCCCGATGAATGGGGAGGATGGTACAATGTAGAACCCGGAACCAACCCCGGATTTCTTTACCAGCAGAATACCCTGCGCGACGCTCTCTTAGCCGCAGTGACCTTAGACGTTTTCAACCAACATTGCGACCGGGTAAAAATTGCCAATATCGCCCAAATGGTCAATGTTTTGCAATCCATTATCCTTACCGATAACGAAAAAATGTTGTTGACTCCTACTTATTGGGTATTTGATTTCTACAAAGTACATCAGGAGGCAACGATGCTTCCCCTTTCCATTGCTTGTGCTAAATATGAATTATCCGGAAAATCAATAGATGCAATCAGCGCTTCAGCTTCTCGTGATAAAAACGGTAAAGTGCACATTACGTTAAGCAATGTCGATCCGAATAAATCCCATGTAGTTTCCTGCGAATTGCTGGGCGGCGAAGCGAAAAAAATTTCAGGTAAAATATTAACAGCTGATAAAATAACCGATCATAATACGTTTGATAATCCGAAAGTATTGTTTCCAAAAGAATTTAAAGATGTGAAGTTAATGGAAGGAAATCTGAATATTACGCTTCCGGCAAAATCAGTAGTCATATTGGAAATTAATTAAAAAAAATATGAAATTTGAAGATTTAGAAATTTGGTTTGTTACGGGAGCGCAGCTTTTGTACGGAGGTGACGCCGTAATAGCAGTCGATGCTCATTCGGCATCCATCGTGGAAGGTTTGAACCGGTCGGGAAAACTTCCGTTGACAGTAGTTTACAAAGGAACGGTTAATTCTTCCTCTGAAGTAGAAGAAACATTCAAAAAAGCGAACAATGAAAAACATTGTGCGGGAGTAATCACATGGATGCACACGTTTTCGCCGGCTAAAATGTGGATTAAAGGTTTGCAGAATTATCACAAACCTTTGCTTCATTTGCATACGCAATTCAACAGGGAAATACCTTGGAGTGAAATTGATATGGATTTCATGAATCTGAACCAGTCGGCTCACGGCGATCGCGAATTTGGTCATATAGTCAGTCGGATGCGTCGTAACCGGAAAGTCGTTGTCGGACACTGGACGGATGAAAAAGTACAGGACCGGATTGCTGTTTGGATGCGTGTTTGCGCTGCATGGGCAGATGCGCAGGATATGATTTTGGTGCGTTTCGGCGATAACATGAATCAGGTTGCCGTTACGGACGGTGACCGTCTGGAAGCAGAGATGCATTTGGGTTATCACGTTGATTATTATGGGGTAGGGGAGATAGCCAAAATACAGAAAACTGTTTCGGAAGCAGATATAGACGCTTTGGTTGAAGAATATGAACGTATGTATATTTTTGCCGATAACTGCAAAAAAGGAGCGAAAAACTACGGACAAGTAAGAAACGCCGCACGTATTGAGATCGCTCTCCGTCGTTTCCTAAAAGAAAAGGGAGCCAAAGCATTTACAACCAATTTTGATGCGTTGCACGATTTGGATCAGTTGCCCGGTCTGGCTTGCCAGCGTTTGATGGCGGAAGGTTACGGTTTCGGTGCGGAAGGCGATTGGAAAACGGCGGCTCTGATGCGCACTATGTGGGTTATGGCGCAGGGGCTTCCCGGTGGGACTTCTTTCCTTGAGGATTATACTTATCATTTTAATGGAGAAAGAAGCGCTATCCTTCAGGCACACATGTTGGAAGTGTCGCCGGAGATTACGACACAAAAACCGCGCTTGGAAGTTCATCCGCTGGGTATCGGCGGAAAAGCAGATCCGGCTCGTCTGGTGTTTACCGCTCATGCAGGGAAAGGAATTGCCGCTACAATTGTAGATATGGGCAACCGCTTCCGGATGATCGTGAACAAGGTAGACGTCATTGAACCGGAAGCCGCATTACCCAAACTGCCGGTAGCAAGCGCTTTATGGATACCGCAACCCAATCTGGAAACAGGCGCTACCGCTTGGATACTCGCCGGAGGAACACATCATACTTCTTTTTCGTATGCGCTTACAAACGAGTTTATGGAAGACTATGCCGATATTGCCGGTATCGAACTGGTAACCATTGACGAAAATACGACTATCCCTAATTTCAAATTTGAATTAAAAGTAAACGAAGTCTTTTACAAATGAAATATGTTATAGGTTTAGATTACGGTACGGATTCTTGCCGTGCAATTATTGTAGACGCTACAGACGGAAAAGAAATAGCCTCTGCCGTACAGTATTATTCCCGCTGGTCGGAAAGAAAATATTGCGATCCTCAAAAGAATCAATACCGCCAACATCCGCTGGATTATGTCGAAGTGATGGAAAAGAGTATTCGGGAAGCTTTGGAGAAAAGTCCTGCCGGAACTGCGGAAAATGTAACAGGTCTTGCTTTCGATACCACCGGTTCGACGCCTGTCCTTACAAACAAAGAAGGAATGCCTTTGGCTTTATTGCCTGCTTTCTCCGAAAATCCCAATGCCATGTTTGTCTTGTGGAAAGATCATACCGCTGTGAAAGAAGCGGCGGAAATCAATAAACTGTCGAAAGAATGGCCGGTCGATTATACGGCTTACGAGGGAGGTATTTATTCTTCCGAGTGGGTTTGGGCGAAGATGTTGCATCTTTTGCGTACAGATGCATCCGTTCGGGAAGCCGCTTACTCTTGGGTCGAACATTGCGACTGGTTACCGGCTTTGCTGACCGGCAACACAAAACCCGAAACACTGTTTCGCAGCCGTTGCGCCGCCGGACACAAGGCTCTGTGGCATTCTTCATGGAACGGTTTGCCTCCGGAGGAGTTTCTAACAACGTTGGATACACTGTTGGCCGGTTTCAGATCTCGGTTGTTTAGCGAAACCTTTTCCAGCGATACAAAAGTCGGTTATCTGACGGAAGAATGGGCGCAACGTTTGGGCTTGACGACAAATGTTGCTGTAGCGGCAGGCGCATTCGATTGCCACATGGGTGCAGTGGGAGCGCAAATTACTTCCGGCACATTTGTAAGAGTAATCGGGACTTCCACTTGCGACATTATGGTTGTTCCGTACGATAAAATAAGTGATAAACCAATTCCCGGCATTTGCGGTCAAGTAGATGGGTCGGTCATTCCGGGTATGGTTGGCTTGGAAGCAGGGCAGTCGGGATTCGGCGACATTTACGCATGGTTTAAACATGTTCTGGAATGGCCGTTAATACATTTGCTCGGTAAAGAAGAAAATCTAATCAAGGAAATAACTGATAAAATAATCCCCGAATTATCGAAAGAAGCGAGTAAGATTCCGGTTACGGAAAGTTCCATCATTGCTACCGACTGGATGAATGGCCGGCGTACACCCGACGCCAATCAGTTGTTGAAAGGCTCTATTACCGGCTTGACATTAAGCAGTTCTGCTCCTTTGATTTTCAAAGCGCTGGTAGAGGCCACCGCTTTTGGTTCCAAAGCCATTGTGGATCGTTTCGTTGAAAACGGGATTGAGATTAAAGAAGTAATCGGGATTGGCGGTATTTCCTTGAAGTCGCCGTTTGTGATGCAAACGTTAGCCGATGTGTTAGGTATGCCGATTAAGGTAGCACGGATAGAACAAGCTTGCGCTTTCGGCGCCGCTATGTTTGCATCGGTAGCCGCAGGCGTCCATGCTACGGTAGAAGATGCTCAGAAAGCTATGGGACAAGGATTCGCTTTTGAATACATCCCGAATCCGGATAACCATCAGCTTTATATGGAACTGTATAAAAAATACCTGTCGTTAGGTAAATTTACGGAAACTCTTTTTTGAGATGACAGGTAAGCAAGTAAACAAGCAACGAGTTATAACTCATAATTCATAACTTATAATTAAAAAACATGTTTGTATTAGATTGGATTGTTATTGGAGTCTTTGCACTCTTTCTTATTGCCGTTGTTCTTTGGGTTTTCAAGCAAAAGCAGCACACTTCGGGCGATTATTTTTTGGCCGGGCGGGATGCTACATGGTTGGCAATAGGCGCATCTATTTTTGCGTCCAACATTGGTTCTGAACATTTGATTGGTTTAGCCGGCGCCGGCGCTTCCAGCGGGATGGCGATGGCTCATTGGGAAATTCAAGGTTGGATGGTTTTGATTCTTGGTTGGGTTTTTGTTCCTTTTTATTCGCGGAGTATGGTTTACACGATGCCGGAATTTCTGGAAAAACGTTACAACAAAGAATCCCGTACTATATTATCCGTCATCTCATTGGTTAGCTATGTACTGACGAAAGTTGCCGTAACGGTTTATGCCGGAGGATTGGTTTTCAAGGAAGTATTCGGCATACAGTCCATTTGGGGCATTGATTTCTTTTGGATTGCCGCCATCGGTTTGGTTTTGATTACAGCGCTTTATACGGTTATCGGAGGTATGAAGTCCGTTTTATACACATCCGTGCTTCAAACGCCTATTTTACTTTTAGGTTCGCTGATTATCCTTGTATTGGGATTGAAGGCGGTTGGCGGTTGGGAGCAAGTGCTTGAGGCTTGTCGCTCGGTACAGGTGAATGAATACGGCGACAGCATGACGAATTTGATTCGGAGCAATCGTGACGCGAATTTTCCGTGGTTAGGCGTTTTGATCGGTTCGTCCATCATCGGTTTTTGGTATTGGTGTACCGATCAGTACATTGTTCAACGGGTACTTTCAGGAAAAGATGAAAAGCAGGCGCGGCGCGGCGCTATTTTCGGCGCTTATCTGAAACTGACGCCGGTCTTTCTGTTCATGATACCCGGAATGATTGCTTTTGCCATGATGAAAAACGGCGTTATAGTGAATGGAGAAGTATTTACGCTGAATTCTGCAGATGCAGCATTCCCTACGCTGGTAAGCAAACTGTTGCCGGCAGGTATTAAAGGATTGGTCGTTTGCGGTATTCTGGCTGCCTTGATGAGTTCGTTGGCGTCTTTGTTTAATTCTTCCGCCATGCTGTTTACAATTGATTTTTACAAACGATTCAAGCCGGAGGCTTCGGAAAAAACCTTGCTCTATGTCGGACGAATGGCTACCGTTGTGATTGTTATTTTCGGCATCCTTTGGATACCGGTAATGAAAAGCGTAGGTTCTGTACTTTACAATTATTTGCAGGATGTACAATCGGTACTGGCTCCCGGCATTGCGGCCGCATTCCTGTTAGGGATTCTTTCAAAAAAGATTACGCCGAAAGGTGGTATGTGGGGATTGATTGCCGGTTTTGTTATTGGGATAACCCGGTTGGGAGCCAAAGTTTTCTATACCTCTTCGGCAGGTTTGACTTCGGGCGACAATTGGTTTAAAAACCTTTTCTACGACGTCAACTGGTTGTTTTTCTGCGGAGGAATGTTTTTGTTCTGTATATTGGTGATTCTTTTGGTCAGTTGCTTTACAGCGCCGGCTCAAGCGAGTCAGCTGAAAGGACTTACTTTCGGTTCGATTACTCCGGAACAAAGAGCGGCTACCCGCGCCGGCTGGAACAAATGGGATGTGATTCATACTGCTATTATATTGGGAATCACGGTTCTGTTCTATGTTTACTTTTGGTAAATAATACCCAAAAACGATGACAGGCACTAATTTCAGCTCAAATTGCAGGGGGGGCCACTTTTGACTTCGACACTTTGTTTAGGATTATTTTGGAATCAGGTATAAATCAATTCATTGAAAGTTATTGCGTCACCGATTTGGGTGACGCAATAACTTTGCGGCATGTTTGTACGTAAAAAGAAAAACAGGTCCGGCAGGCTACTAACAGATCCATTGTCAAATACTTGATTTTCAACTTATTCTTTTTTTATAATCTTCGTAAGTGAATTGACGGTAGATTTCCAGTGAGTTGTCTTTTTTCCACAAGCATAAATCCGGATGGGGAATTCCATTAAATAAAGTTGTTTTAACTATTGTGTAGTGAATCATATCTTCAAAAATGATTTTATCTCCTATTTGTAATTCTTTATCGAACGACCAATCGCCCATATAGTCGCCGCTCAAACAGGAATTTCCTCCCAAACGATATGCGGGTTTTCTTTTTACAGGTTTTTGGTATGCCCCTCGAACAACCGGTTTATAAGGCATTTCCAAACAATCGGGCATGTGACAGGTAAAAGAAACATCCAAAATAGCCGTTTTTATTCCTCTGTTTTCAACAATATCAACAACCGATGAAAGTAAAAAGCCGGTTTGCCAAACGAAAGCAGCGCCCGGCTCCAATATAATTTCCAAATGGGGATATTTCTTTTTAAAGTTCTGCAATAATTGAATGAGATGTTCCACATCGTAATCTTTCTGCGTTATCAAATGACCGCCGCCCATGTTTAGCCATTTTATTTGAGGAAAAAAATCGCCAAATTTAGCTTCTACCTGCTTTAATGTGTTTTCTAAAGCATAAGAGGTTGATTCGCAAAGCGTATGAAAATGCAAACCTTCTATTCCATCCGGAAGATTATCTCCTAATTCTTTTCGGATAATTCCTAATCTTGAACCCGGAGCCGCAGGGTTGTACAAATCGGTTTTTACTTCCGAATATTCCGGATTAATCCGTAATCCGCAAGAAATCTTTGCAGGATTATCCAACGTTTCCCTGTAAAAACGTTGGAATTGGGAAAGTGAATTAAAGGTAATATGCGAACTACAATCTTTTATAATAGAAAAGTCTTTTTCGGTATAAGCCGGCGAATAGGTATGGGCTTTACTTTTCATTTCTTCCCAAGCGAGTTGAGCTTCCCATGAAGAACTTGCAGTAGAACAGTGAATGTATTCCTTAATAATAGGGAACGCTTTCCATACGGAAAATGCTTTGAAAGCCAAGATGATATTCACGCCGGCTCGTTCTTTAACCGATTGAATTAAAGAAAGATTTTTACGGAGAAGTTCTTCTTCTATTACATAAGCAGGAGAGGTTATTTTGTTGAGATTAATCATCTGTTTGTACTATTTTACAATTTCAAATTTCGCAAATTTCAGTAGTAACTGTTTTGTTCCTAAAGCTTCAAACTTTATAACTGCCTTTGCATTTTCTTTTTCACCCGACAATTCTATTATTTTTCCAATCCCAAATCGTTCATGTTTGACGGTATTACCTACAGTCAGGTTTCCAATACTATGATGAGTGATTAAATCGGATTTATCAGTTTCAATTTGTGCTAATTTTCTTTGATTTGTATAATAACCGGGTTGCACAAAATTTGGACGAGGGTCGGATTCGAACCCGAAAATTTTGTTATTCGGTTTTTTGAAAGAAAAATCACTTGGCAAATGCAAATATTCAGGATCAATATCATTGATAAACCGGCTGGGGTTGGTCGTAATGAATTCTCCTTTGGAAAAGCGATTTTTTGCATAAGTCAAAATTACATTTTCTTCGGCTCGTGTTATGGCAACATAAAACAGACGACGTTCTTCTTCCATTTCTTTAGGCTTGTCTCTGTTTCGTTCGGAAGGAAATAGATTTTCTTCTAAACCGACTACGAATACATTTTTAAATTCTAATCCCTTTGCAGAATGGATAGTCATCATCGTCACATAATTGACATTTTCATTTTCTTTATCCGTATCCTGGTCGGTTAACAGAGAAATCTCAGCCAAAAAATCACCTGTATAAATATTCGTATTTCCTTCTTCCATCCGGCTGGAAACGAATGTATATAAACTGTTCATCAATTCATTTATATTTTGAATGTGGCTTAATCCTTCAGGCGTTTTATCTTCGTATAACTCGCTTAACAACCCTACCGTTTCAATAATACTTCCTCCTAATTCGTATACGTTCATTGAAGTATTGTTTTCGCGAAAACTATTTATTAATTCTTTGAATCCGGACAATTTCCTTGCTGTTCCGCTATTGATATTCAGATTGTAATCCTGCGGATTGGACAATATTTCCCATAAACTGACGCCGTGAATACCGGCTGCTGCTATTATCTTATTCAATGTTGTATCTCCAATTCCACGAGCCGGATAATTGATAATTCGTTTAAGCGCTTCCTCATCATTCGGATTAATCACTAATCGCATGTAAGCGATCACATCTTTTATTTCTTTACGTTGATAAAAAGATAGACCGCCATAGATTTTATATGGAATATTTATTTTACGCAAAGCTTCTTCAAAAATCCGGCTTTGAGCGTTGGTGCGATACAGTATTACAAAATCTTTGTATTCATATTGGCGCAACATCCGCATTTCTGTAATTAAACTTGCTACATTATATCCTTCTTCGTAATCCGAATAAGTGCGAATTACTTTAATCTTTTCTCCCTGTATTTTTTCCGAATAGACCGTTTTGTATATTTGTTCTTTATTTTTCCGGATCAGAGAGTTGGCTGCATTAACAATCATTTGGGTAGAACGATAATTTTGTTCGAGTTTGAATAATTTGCTTTCGGGATAAGTTTCTCTAAAATTCAGAATATTTCCGATATAAGCGCCGCGAAAAGAATAAATACTTTGTGCGTCGTCACCCACTACACATACGCGGCGGTGGTCGGCCGCCAATAATCTTACTATTGCATGTTGCACTTGGTTTGTATCCTGATATTCATCCACCATGATAAACCGGAATTGATTCCGGTATTGTTCGAGTATCTCCCTGTGACCGTCGAAAAGCAAGTAGGTGTATAACAAAAGATCGTCAAAATCCATTACTTCGGAAGTCTTGCACCGGTTCCAGTAAGTGGTATAAATTTCATGTGTTCTTCCTCTTTTCAGTTGATTGTCCATTTCAATCAAATTTCTGTCTAATGTGTAATTTTTGGGCGTAATCAGTGCATTCTTAACTCTGGAAATATGCGATTGAATGGTTGATGGTTTATATATTTTATCATCTAAACAACATTCTTTGATGATGGCTTTGATCAGATTTCTAGAATCTTGCGAATCATAAACTGTAAAATCGGAACGGAATCCGATTTTATCCGAGTTTCGTCTGAGAATACGGGAAAAAAGGGAATGAAAAGTTCCCATCCACAAGCGGCGTGCAATATCTTCTCCCATGATTTGAGCGATACGTGATTTCATTTCCCGTGCGGCTTTGTTGGTAAAAGTCAGTGCTAATATATTATAAGGAGATATTCCGTTCTTCAACAAATAAGCTATTTTGTAAGTAAGAACCCGCGTTTTCCCTGATCCTGCGCCTGCAATAATAAGCGAAGGCCCCTCGTTATAAAGTACTGCTTCCTGTTGACTCTTGCTGAGTTGTTGAAGAAGTTGTTCCATTGACTATTTAATTGTCTTATGTAAAGTTTGATTATTCCGGATTATCAATCGCAATTACTTCTATTTCTACTAAAGCATTTTTGGGTAATGTTTTTACGGCCACTGCCGAACGGGCCGGATAGGGTTCTTTGAAATGTTTTGCGTAAACTTCGTTCATAGCGGCAAAGTCGGCCATATCGGATAAAAAAACAGTTGTTTTCACTACATTATTCAATGTTAGATTAGCTTCCGTTAATACCGCTTTTATGTTCGTGAAAATTTGTTCGGTTTGTTCGACAACGAATCCCGGAACAAACGTTCCGGTTTCCGGATTGATTCCTAACTGTCCGGACAGGAAAACAATATTTCCCGTTTTAACTGCTTGAGAATAAGGGCCGATAGCGGCAGGAGCATTTTTAGTAGCGATGGATTGTTTCATTTATTTTGTGTTTTTAATAAATTTAAAACGCTATGATATTATCTGCAAAGGTAACGACTAAATATGAAATAAAAAAGGACGTCTTACAACCAGCCGTTTGTGCGGTACCATTTCAAACATTCGTTAATTCCGCTTTTTAAATCATAATCGGCTTGGAAGTCCAAGTCGGCTTTAAGAGGAAACGTATCGCAAGTCCAGTCGCGTTGTTTCATAATATTGTATTTATCGCGGTTGAGTGTTGCGGGTTTTTTTGTAAACCGGGCCATTTTTTCGGAAATGATGCATACTGTTTTTAATAAAGCGAAAGGGATTCTTATTTTGAGAACATGTCTTTTTCCTAAAGCGTTTTTAACTATTGTGATATATTCTTTATCTAAATAACTGTTTCCATCCGTAACAAAGTAAGTTTTCCGGACAACCGGACGTTCTAAAGCAAGAAAAACAGCTTTTACCAAATCTTTCACATAGATGAAAGTCAGCTTTTGTGTTTCCAAACCGGCAGCTATATCTAAGCCTTTTTGAACGGCTTTAAGAATAAGAAAATAATCTTTTTCGCGAGGACCATATACTCCTGTTGGGCAAAGAATCAGATAAGGAAATGCATTTTGATTTTCTAAAAATAGTTCTGTTTTCCGTTTACTTTTTCCGTATTCCGTTTCACATTGGGAATGAGCGCTCAAGCTGCTCATAAAAATAAATTTTTCAGGTATTGCGCCGGTTTCTTGAAGCGTTTCAATTAAATTTTTTGTGAAAAGATAATTTATACGTTCAAAATCGGATGGATTTAAACATTTGGTTATTCCTGCATTATGGATTATATAATCCCATTTTCCGTATTGATCGACTTGTTCGAGAATCTGCTTTTTTAGTTGATCCTTATCTGCATAATTCAAATCAATAAAGCGGATGGATAAATCTTTTAAATATTCCTTATTGCTATTTTTACGGACGCCCGCCCATGTTTGCCAACCGTTATTCACTGCTTCTTCGACTAAGAAACTTCCGATAAATCCGTTTGCACCTGTAATTAAAATTTTTTTCATCGTTTATTTTGAAAAAAGCGTTTCATTAAACCGGCTGCTTCTTCGGCCAAAATTCCATGCGTCACTCTGGTTTGAGGATGTAATGTCAGAGGTGCAAATTTCAAGTAACCTCTTTTTTCGTCCGATGTTCCGTAAACAATTCTTGAAATCTGCGACCATCCCAGTGCGGCAGCGCACATCGGGCACGGTTCCACAGTCACATAAAGGGTACAATCAATCAAATATTTTCCACCCAAAAACGAGGATGCAGAAGTAATTGCTTGCATTTCTGCATGAGCGGTTACATCGGTAAGCGTTTCCGTAAGATTATGGGAACGGGCAATAATCCGGTTATTACAAACAATAACAGCGCCCACCGGAACTTCGTCTTTTTCATACGCTTTTTGCGCTTCCAAAAGCGCTTGTTTCATATAGCGTTCGTCGTAATTTAATTCTTCCATTCGGGATACAAAAATAAATCCTTAGATTCGAATTAAAAAGGAAAATGGAATATTTTTTTCTACTGTCGACCGACTAAATGCTTTTTACTATCTTTGCTCATAAATTGTAATTTCTATTGTGGTACAACAACAAAATTGTAACTTTTGGCCGTTCTTTATTACGGCTGAAATTTTAGCCGGTCAGTTATGTTGTAAAACATAAAAATAAATTAGTATAGATATAATATTATATCTATATTTGCAAAAAAATGTAAAATTTATCTCCGGCGGAGCCAGCCGGTTTAACAAAACGGACAAACAACATGTATAAGGAACTCACTGAACGGCTAAATCAAGTATTAAGACGTAAAAATGTCATTGTGAAACTTTGGAACGAAGAAAAATTTAACAAATGTACATCTGAAGAACTGAAAATATTTACTTCGGAACTGGAACAGGGCGCGATGAAAAATGTCCCTTGCTACGAATCGAATAAACGAGGGAAAAACTGGATGGCTAAAATCAGCATCAATCCGGGAGCGCCAAACGGTATGAATCGAGTGTTCTGTAAGCGTGCTTATGGTGATTTTTACTATTTTGTAGATGAATTAAATGTTAACGACATTGTCGAATTTGGTGCAGATTATTATTACGGTCGAGGAAACAGATCTTCTCACAGAGAGTATGGAGTTATCATCTCGTTGTCTGAAGTTGAAATTCAATTTGCACTTTTTGAAAATCATTATGATGCTTTTCATTTGGTGAAGAAAAATCATTATGATCCTAAACACGGATTACTTCTTGAAAAAGAACGTCTTGAAAAGCGATTGAATGAAATAAACCAAAAACTCATTGAGAATGGACACATTAGTTGATATAAAAAATCGGATAAGAGGTTCAAAACTTTGGACGAAAAGTGGAATTACCCGCGTCTATCTTCCATATCGCATTAATAAAAAAAATGTAAGAACAGACTGTTACTTAGAAATTATTAATGACAAATTGGAACTATTGGTTAAAGTTAGGTCGCTTTTGTGGGATGTACACCCTAATTGGTGCGATTTGCAAGCCGAAAAACTGAAAGAAAACCTTACAAAGCAATATTATGAAATTATCCATGATTGCGAAAAGAAACGGCGGAAAATTCCGCTTCATATCCGCCTGCAAGATAATACGATCCCTCTATGTCATAACAGTATGTTGCATCAAATTAAAGCGTTAAAATTCCTTTGCTCTATGAAAGTAGCCGCATATTTTGGCGATACCGGCGTCGGAAAAACGAAAGTAGCGATTGATCTGGCGTCCTCTCGTTTCGTTGCTGGAAAAATAAATAAGGTGATGGTATTTTGTCCGGTTTCAACCATTGATAATTTCAAAATCGAAGTTAATTTATTTTGCCGGTTCTCAAAGTTAATTTGGCAATATTTTGGGATCGAAAGTATGAGCATGAGCGATCCGGTTTATCTGGAGGCTTTGAACATGGTCGATAATGAAACTATGATTATCATTGATGAAAGCCATTTTGTGAAAGGAGTAAAAGCAATCCGTAGCGAAAGAATCAAAAAAGTTTGTGATCGTTGTACATACAAACTGATCATGACCGGAACTCCAACCACGGATAACGTTCATGATTTGTATATGCAGTACAGTATGTTAAGCGAATTGATAACAGAATGTAAATCATGGTCGAAATTTGCCGAACAATTCCTCATATTAGGTGGTTGGGATTGCAGACAAATTATCGGATACAAAAATCTTGAATATTTGACAAGCCTTATTGAACCATACACTTATCAAACATTGAAAAAAGAGTGTCTGCAATTACCGAAAAAATCATTCCAAACATTTACTTGTAGACTTACAGAAAATCAGGAATATTACTATTACCTGTTAAAGAAAAAGCTACTTGAAATTATTGAAAATACCAAAGACGATAATTTGCGTCCGGAAACGATATTTCTTTATCTGACGCGGATGCAACAAGTATCATGTGGATATATTCGACACGACGACGGACAGTTCGAATATATCGGAACAAAAAAATTTGATCTGATAGATAATTATATAGATATTAGTAAGCAAACAATATTTTTTTGTAAATATATATTTGAAGTTGACTTATTGATTGAATATCTTGGAGATATAAATTGTGTAGAATTTACCGGAAGAAATCGAGGAAACCGCTATGAAAAATTAAAACAATTTTCAGAAGGAAAAAAGAAATATTTTGTAGCAACGATGAGTTCCGGAGGAATCGGTTTGAATGGGCTTCAACAATGCAGTCAAATGATCTTTTTTTCCAACTCGTTCAAATATTCGGAGCGAAAACATTCTATCGGAAGAATCGACAGGGAAGGGCAAAAAAACCAAATGTTGATAACCGATATGATTACTTCTGCCGGGATTGACTGGAAAATAATACACAATTTGTCTCGTAAACGTAATTTATCGGATGAAATAAAACGGTTAATAGGAAATAAAATTAAACTCCGAGAGTACATACAATCAATTTAAATTACTACTTTTATATTTTAGAACTCATTTTTAACTCTTAATTCATTTATTTGTATGAATAAAAATATTCGATTTGAAGTTTTCCACGGCTTAGATGAACACGTGTATCGCTATGTAGCGCCTTATGCCATGACAATGTCTTACATTAAACGTAATGGAAACCCAATTACTACATCCGAAAAGCACAGTTGGTATGTAGGATTCGATGAAGATAATCAGATGGTTTGTTTCTGTTCCGTAAAAGCTCAGAATAAAGCTAAAAAAATGCAAATTGGGAACTTGTTTATTTTTTCAAGAGAGAAAAAAATTTTTAATTTACTGGTAAAAAAGCTGATTAAAGATATTGCAAGCAAAGGAATATCTTTGGCGGCGTATGCCAATAATGAAAACAAAAACTGGTTTGTATTGTTAGGATTTGAAACCGTTCGCACCGGCGTCAACTGGCATAACATGAAATATAATGACCGTTTACGAGGCAACAATAAAAAGACTTGAATTTGTATTTTCGGAATTTGAATATGTATATGTTTCATTCTCAGGAGGTAAAGACAGTGGAGTATTACTCAATATCGCTATAGATTACGTCAGAGAACATTATCAAGACAGGAGGCTTGGTGTTTTTCACATTGACTATGA
Organism: Dysgonamonadaceae bacterium; assembly: GCA_031259075.1. Lineage (GTDB taxonomy): Bacteria > Bacteroidota > Bacteroidia > Bacteroidales > Azobacteroidaceae > Azobacteroides. The sequence continues at coordinate 31,716 of JAIRLY010000329.1, forward strand.
AGCGCAATATCAGTTCACAACCGATTATGTAAAACAAATTTTCGATTCCTTACCCAATTTCTGCGATAAATATTGGGTTGCCATTCCGTTGACAGTTCCGTCCTGTACCAGTATGTACAGCAACCATTGGATACCTTGGAATATACCTGAAAAAGATATTTGGGTGCGCCAATTACCGGAAGAAAGCATTAATATCCTGAATCATAAATTTGATTTCTATGAGTACGGAATGTTGGATTATGATTTTCAAAGACAGTTCGGGGATTGGATTCAACGAAAGACAGGAAAAAAAACGGCTTGCCTGGTTGGTATTCGGAGTAGAGAAAGTATAGACAGGCGCATTATGCTTGCCAATAGATTTAATGAGCGTAAATACAAAGATATTCTTTGGAGTACCGGAGGCTTATCGGATAGCCGGTTGCAATATAATTTTTATCCAATTCACGATTGGACTTCGGAAGACATTTGGATATACAACGGACGGTTTTGTAAACCATACAATAAATTATATGATTTGTTTTACAAAGCCGGTTTAAGCGTCGACCAAATGCGCGTTGCCAGCCCTTTTCTTTCGCAGGGACTGAAAACACTGCATTTATATAAAGTGATCGAGCCGAATACATGGGGACGAGTAGTAAGCCGTGTCAACGGCGTGAATTTTGCCGGAATATATGGCGGAACAACTGCTATGGGCTGGAAATCAATTAAAAAACCAAAAAGTCATACATGGAAATCATACCTCAAGTTTTTATTGTCTACACTACCGGAAAATACCCGTAATGCATACATCAAAAAATTCAAAGTATCGGAGGAATTTTGGAGCAAACGGGGTGGGGTATTGGGAGATGATGTAATTGGCGAAATCCAAGAAAATACGGATGCAAAGATTGAAATTATTGAAGAATCAAATTACAAAACAACAAAACGCACAGTGAAATTTCTCGAATATCCGGATGAACTGAATATCAGTGAATTTCAGGCTGTTCCATCCTACAAACGTATGGTTGTGTGTATCTTAAAAAACGACCACCTTTGCAAATACATGGGTTTTACAATGACAAAAGAAGAAATCGAAAGAAGAAAAAATATAATGGAGAAGTATAAAAATACGCTATGATGCAACAAAATGAAGTCAATGCGAGTTACAAAAGTCCGGTGTATAATGTGATCGCTGTACCTGTGGAGAAAGTACAGGCAAACAGCTACAATCCGAACACTGTTGCACCGCCGGAAATGCAATTACTATACAAATCGATAAAAGAAGACGGCTATACGATGCCGATTGTCTGCTATTATCTACCCGAAATCGACTGCTACGAAATTGTAGATGGTTTTCACCGTTATACTATAATGCTGAAACACAAAGATATATACGACCGCGAAAATGGAATGATACCGGTGGTAGTAATCAATAAAGACATATCAAACCGGATGGCTTCTACTATACGACATAACCGTGCACGCGGTATACATAATATCGAATTGATGAGTAATGTGGTTTCCGAATTAACAAAATCCGGTATGTCGGATGCTTGGATCATGAAAAACATAGGGATGGATGCCGATGAATTGCTACGTTTAAAACAAATATCAGGTTTGGCTGATTTATTCGCAAATAAAGAATTTTCCGAAGCAAATAATATACTGTAATGGCAAAATATCCTAAATTTTTCATCGCTAAAAATCTGATGGCAGATCCGGATGGTATTTATATTTTTCACAGCAGAAAACCGCGTTTTTTGGCAAAAGTGGAAAATAGCGCTTTTGAAATAATGGACGATATTGACAATGCTTCGGAATATTATCATGGCGATGCGGATAAATTGAATAAATTAATTAAACGCATGATAGACTGGTATAAATTATATAGAATACAAAAATGGCAGAAATAGATAAATTTACGGAGAAAATTAAATATCTGAAATGTCGCAGTTTTTTTCCGGATTATTGCGGTATAAGATATACTTCAGGGATACTTCGTAAACTTTCCGGAAAGAATGCAAATGGAAATCCCGGAAAATTCACAGACGAGCAAAAAAAAACAATTATAGAGGGATTGGAAAAATTTATATCTGAAATAAAAACATTATAAAAAACACTGACAAATTTCCTCCGGTCGATGACCTGCGATTATGAAAATTACATCCTACCAGGACTTTTGAGACGGCATTATTCATTATTCATTTTACATTTAATTCCTAATTCTTTGTAATATTTATTGTTTTTCTAAATCACTAATTTTGTCCGATTTTTAAACAAATTTTTCAATTTTTCATAAAGAAACAGACAGTATTTTTTAACATTATATATTAATTGAGAAAGCGTTAGCTTATATTCTTGCTTACAGAAATATCGACAATTTCAGCATATACAAGGATAAGTTAGTAAGCGCTCACGTGGATGCGTGGGTATAACTTATTTGTATATGCGGGTAGTCGATAACCTCTGTAAGCAAATAAAGTTAAAAGTCCCACGCTTCGTATTTTTAAACCGCTTCTCTTCGGGACCTGGAAGCGAACTAAGAACTAAGAGTTAAAAACTAAAAGTTAAAAGTTAAGAATGGACGCCGCGCCTGTATCACAATAGTTTATTCCGGTCGAAGGTAAAGACAACTATTCGAATCAAAAAATCATTTTTCTCATTGTTTAATAAAAGCCGGTTGTCTTTACCGGAGACGGAAATTGAGAACTAAGAGTTAAGAACTAAGAGTTAAGAATGGAAAATAGAGAATAGAGAAAGGAAGGCCGGAGGCCTTCAATATGAATAACCCCCAATGAAGCGAAGCGATTGGGGGGACAAACAAAAAACAGCGACGCTTTCAACCCCGAAGCGGGTTGAACAGGTAAAAGAGAACGTAATCACGGAACTAAAATAAATAACATTATTAAAATTTTAATTTTTATTAAACATGAAACAAAAGATGATTTTTTTGATGCTGATGCTCTTCGTTTTGAGCGCGGCAAGTGTGAAAGCACAGGTATTAATCGGCGGCGAGGTAGACGATGAACCGCACAGTGGGGCTATCCTGGATTTATCCCTCCTGGGTACACAAAAATTAGGCTTACTGTTGCCGAATGTGGAATTAGGCACAACGGCTACCGACTTTATGTTGGTGGCTGATGCGAGCGAGGAACAAAAAACCACTGCTTGCGGAATGGTGGTTTACAATACAAAGTCCGGCGTTTTGAACGGCGTCGGTCTTTATGTCTGGACGGGTAGTAAGTGGGTCGTAGTCGCTTTAGCCGGAAGCTAAGGATGCTGGTTGAGGAAATAAAAATATGAGAAAAATACTTTATTTCGTATTACTGCTGCTCATGAGTAGCGGTAATCTTTCGGCTCAGGTAAGTATTGGCTCGGAAGACGGGCCTCGGCCCGGCGCCGGTCTGGATTTGAACAGTAAAACGAAAGGACTGTTATTGCCGAATGTATCTCTTTCTGCTCCGGCCACCGAATTTCAATTGAGCGGCGGTGATCCGGCCACAGCGAGCGGGATGCTGGTTTATAATACAAGCGACGATTTGGATGGCCCCGGTGTTTATGTCTGGGACGGTAGCAAATGGATTTTAAATACCTGTGTTCCGGCAACTCCTACCGGTATTACGTTCTCTAAAACGGCGAACATTAAATTGGATGAAACGATCACTGCCACGGCTACTCCCGAAGTTACGTTCGGGAACGCGAAACCGAATCACTATAATTGGACAATTCCCGACAACTATTTTGAGATTCTCGACAGTGAGAATACACGGGTTATCAAGCTCAAAGCCAAAGCCGCCGGCTCGTCGATTACCGGTACAATAAAAGTAAATGCGGAGAATGCCTGCGATAAGAGCGCCGATTATAGTAATACTACCGCTCTCAACATTTTAGATTGTTCTGATGTTCCGGCTACACCGGGTACAATTGAGTTTTCTGCAACAACCGTTAATCTGACCGGCATGTTTACAGCTTCGGTACCTGAAGTGACTACGGGCACACAAATTCCGACGTCCTATACATGGACATTGCCGAGCGGCCTGACCGGTTCGTCTACATCACGTTCAATTACCATTACGGGCGCAACAGCCGGAACGTATGCAGTGGGCGAAATCCAGGTGACGGCAACCAATGTCTGCGGAACGAGTGCGGCACAAAGCAACGCTTCGGCAGTGACGGTTCATCCTTGTACGGCTGCTCCGACAATTTCGTCTCCTGTTGCGGATGAAACGAAAATCACTAAAGTGAATGTAGAGCTTCTGTCGGAGTTGTCGATTACCG
>JAIRLY010000009.1 GCA_031259075.1 Dysgonamonadaceae bacterium
TCTACGCCCGCCTGATTGCGGGAATGGGGAAAAAAGGCGATGTCCTTGTAGGGCTTTCCACTTCGGGTAATTCCGCAAATATCCTGAAAGCATTTGAAGTATGTCGGGAAAGAGGCATCCTGACCATCGGTTTTACCGGCGAAAACGGCGGTAAAATGAAAGACTTGTCCGACAGACTGATTAATGTCCCGTCGACCGATACGCCGCGTATTCAGGAAATGCACATTACGGTCGGTCATATTATCTGTGAAATCGTCGAAGCTGAATTATTCGGATAAATGAAAGAAGCGATTATTTTAGCAGGAGGACTTGGGACCCGTCTTCGTCCGGTTGTTTCCGATATTCCCAAATGTATGGCTCCGGTTGCCGGACGGCCGTTTCTGCACTATTTATTGATTGCACTTGAATCCGCCGGTTTTGATCACATTATTCTTTCATTGGGTTATAAGCATGAGGTTGTTGAGGAATACGTACTTAATAAAGAATGGAAGATGGAGATTACTTCCATAGTGGAAACAGAGCCGCTCGGAACAGGTGGCGCGGTAAAATTTGCCTTGTCGAAATCATCTTGCGAAAACGTTTTTATCCTGAATGGTGATACTTTTCTGGACGCGGATTACCGGCAAATGTCCGACTTTCATATCCAAACAAATGCCAAAGCTACATTGGCGTTGAAAGAAATGCACAATTTCGACCGTTACGGTTCTGTTGAAACAGACAGGAAGTCCCGTATTGTCCGTTTTATCGAAAAGCAATATTGCCGTAAATCCCTGATTAATGCGGGGGTTTATATATTGAGAAAAAACGCTTTAAGCGGTTTTCCGGAAAAATTTTCTTTGGAAAAAGATTTCTTTGAACAAACGGTTGCCGAAGGTTCTTTGTCCGGTTTCCTTGTTGAAGGTTATTTTATCGACATCGGAATTCCGGACGACTATTCACGCGCTCAAATCGACTTTGCGGATGGAAAATATCAAACCGTTTAGCGCCTTGTTTCTGGATCGAGATGGCGTGATTAATGTACAGCGTCCGGACGATTATGTCAAATCGGTTTCCGAATTTATTTTCATCGACGGTGTTTTAGAGGCTTTTTCCAAATGCTCTTCTCTGTTTGAATACATTATAATCGTCAGCAATCAGCGTGGTGTAGGCAAAGGAGTGATGAGCATCGAAGATTTAAACGCTATTCACCGGTACATGACGGCGAGGATTGCAGAAAACGGAGGCCGTATCGACCGGATTTACGTATCAACTGCGACGGATAATCATTGCTCCGACCGTAAACCCAATACCGGCATGGCTACCCGGGCAAAGCGCGATTTCCCGGATATTGATTTTGCGAACAGTTTCATGGTCGGCGACAGTATTTCGGACATGCAATTTGCCAACCGCGCAGGGATTCCGGCGGTATTAATCGGGAATAAATATTTGCCTGTTGGGACGAAAAATATTTCGCCACTACGGAACATTTGCGCGAAATACAAAGATTTACTTACCTTTGCAAAAACATTAAACAACGAAAAATGAGGATTGCTCTATTATCTACTTTTTATCCCTTTCGCGGCGGAATAGCTCAGTTTAACGCATTGTTATACAAAAGTTTGGAAAAACAAGGTCATGAAGTAAAAGCATATACTTTCAGTTGTCAGTATCCGCCGGTTTTGTTTCCGGGGAAAACGCAATATGTAACGGAAACCGACAAAGCTATTCCGATTGACAGTGAAGCTGTTCTCAATACTGTAAACCCTCTTTCCTACGAAAAAACGGCGAAGGAAATTCTCAAATGGAAACCCGATGTGCTGGTGATGAAATATTGGATGAGTTTTTTCGCCCCTTCTTTGAGTTATGTGGCTAAGCGATTGAAAAAGAAAGGCGTAAAAACGATTTGTATTATCGACAACGCCGTTCCTCACGAACCTCATTTTTTCGACAAACCGCTTGCCCGCTTGTTTTTTCGTCAATGCACACATTTTATTGTGATGAGCGAGGTTGTTCGAAATGACTTGCTCCGGCTCTGTCCGGAAGCCAATGAGCGCTTACTGCCTCATCCTTTGTATGACCATTTCGGCGAGCCGGTCGAACAAACGGCGGCAAGGCTGCAAACAGGCCTCAATCCGGATAAAAAAACCTTGCTTTTCTTCGGCTTAATCCGCGACTACAAAGGCTTGGACATACTTATTCAAGCGATGGCTTTTCTGGACGATTCTTACCAATTATTGGTTGCCGGCGAATCTTACGGTGACTTTGGGAAATACCGGCAATTGATTGAAACGTCCCCTGCACGAAGCCGGATAATGGTTTGGAACAGATATATTTCCGATGGAGAAGTTCCTGCCCTTTTTTCGGCTGCCGATATACTGGTTTTGCCTTATAAATCGGCTACGCAAAGCGGAGTTATTCCTGTGGCCTATCATTTTGAAGTTCCGATCGTTGCAACCGGCGTCGGCAATCTGAAAGACACGATCGAAACGGCAGGGACGGGAATTGTCTGCCGTCCGCAAGCGGAAAGCATCGCTGAAGGGATTCGGAAAATATTTTCCGAAGGAAAAGAAAAGTTTATTGCTAATATCCGTACTGAAAAGAAAAACCTTTCATGGTACGGCTTTGCACAGGCTTTGATTGATTTTTCGCAGTGAAAAATAATTCTTTTGCTCCGAAGGGCGAA
>JAIRLY010000064.1 GCA_031259075.1 Dysgonamonadaceae bacterium
CGCACGTCAAAGGCTACGGCGTTGGCGCGGCGGGAGGAAGTGGTGTTCAGGTTTATGTTGTAGGCAATGAGGAAATTTCGCGCTCCCACAGCTATGGCGCCTGTTTTAGGCACAAATTGTGCAGGCCCGAAGTCGGGTTTCCATTCGGGTTTGGCTAATTTGGCTTTCAACCCTTCATATTCACCGGAGCGGCAGTAGGCCAAGTTACGGCGTTCGTCACTGAAGGCGGCATATTCATAACAATATACGGGGAATTGCAACGTTTCGCCAATGCGTTTCGCCAATTTCCGCGCCCACTCTGCGGTTTCTTCCATGGTGACGCCCGACACAGGAATGAGCGGCAGCACGTCGGTAGCGCCGAAACGCGGATGCTCGCCGTGGTGTTTACTCATGTCTATTACTTCCGTTGATTTTTTTACCGCGCGGAAAGCGGCTTCACACACGGCTTCCGGCTCGCCCACAAAAGTTACTACCGTACGGTTGGTGGCTTTCCCTGTATCTACATCAAGCAAGCATACCCCTTCTACTTCTTCAATGGCGTCGGTAATTTGTTTTATAATATGACTGTTGCGCCCTTCACTAAAGTTAGGCACACATTCAATAATCTTCATGCGCTAAAAATATTTAATGGCGGTTTTTGTCAGTTCGGTAAGTAGATTATTGGCCAGCCGGCTGGCGCCAAGCCGGAAGAGCGAGGGTTTGAGCCATTCTTCGCCCAACACTTCTTTGGTTATGGCATAATAGATGAGTGCGTCATTGGCTGTAACGATGCCGCCTGCGGGCTTCAGGCCTATTTTTTTTCCTGTTTTCAAATAATGTGCTTTAATGACATGCGCCATAATCCATGCGGCTTCGGGAGTGGTGGCAGGTTCCATTTTCCCGGTTGAGGTTTTGATGAAATCGGCGCCGGCCTCTATGGATATTTGGCTTGCAGTGTGTATCTGTTCAGGCGTTAGCGCACCTGTTTCCAGAATTACTTTAAGGTGGGCGTGGCCGATGGCCGCCTTTATTTTGCTGATCTCTTCCTGCACGCGGTTGTGGTCGCCTGCAAGGAATGTGCCGAGAGAAATCACGATGTCGATTTCGTGGGCTCCGGCGTCCACAGCGCGTTTACATTCGTCGCACTTCACTTCAATAAATGTTTGCGAAGCGGGAAACCCCGCACCTACGGCGGCAATTTGCACGCCGGGCAATTGTAGCGACTGCTTTACTGCGGGCACCAGTGCGGGATACACACAAATGGCGGCCACATGGGGAAAGCCGGGAAAAGCAGTGGGGAACTGGTTTACCTTTTCCGCCATGGTAGTGATTTGAGCCGGCGTGTCATTGGCATTTAGTGAGGTGAGGTCCATAAAGCTCAAACATTGTGCCCATGCCGCAGGCGTACGTACAGTAGAAAGTTTAAGTTTTTCCAAATTAAAGTGTTCCATGATAAATCGTTTTTTACAAATATACGCAAAATATTTAATTCTTAAATTTTTGAATTTTTAAATCTTGAAATTATGAAATTTATTGCAGACGGCTATGCTGGGCTGGAATAGCGTCACTAAAAAAGTTTCGGGTGGTCTTCTTCCAATTTCCTGAGGATGGTGCTGATGATGGCTTCGCGGAAAAACTTGGATTGGTTGGAAATTTTGTATTTGGCGCAAAAATTTTTAATAGCCTCATTTTCCGCATCGTTAAATACCAACACTTTCCGGTGCTGGCGCCGTGTGGTGCGGAACATTTGTTGTTCTTTATGTGTAGTTGTTTTCACAGGCAATTGAAATTACGTCGAGGGAAAATTGCGCCAAACTGCTTGTTGTGTACCGTTTTTTATCATCCTACGTTGAGTTGCATATTGGAAAGTTCAACCTGCAGTTTAACTTTTGCTTTTAATGCTGTAAATACCCGCAGCAATGTGTCCATAGTAACGTTGCTTGCATTGTTTTCAAGTCGTGAAATTTGTGCTTTTTGAACACCAATAAGTTTTCCTAATTCTTCCTGTGTCAAGTTGCGTTCTTGCCGTGTTTGTTTAATGGTTTTGCCAATCAAGTCCATTTGAAGCTCATACTCAAAGAGGTCTCGTTCAGGTGTCCCAATTTTCCCGATGAGTTTGTCTTGCACTTCGTCTAATGTGTGTGTGTTCATTTTTTCTTGTTTTTAGATTTATCTTCGAAATATATTGTCCTGCTTTGAATAGCTTTTTGAATTTCCTGTTTTGGAACATCACTTCTTTTTTTGGTGAATCCATGAGTAGAAACTACCAATGTTTCCGTAGCGGAAGTTTTGTCCCAAAAGGCAAGAAGCCGGTATTGCAAACCTTGATACAAGGTTCTAAATTCCCAAATATCATCAGTTAGTTTTTTGAAAAGTTCTGGGTCATTTTCTACTTGTGCTTTACGAATGTTGTAAAGTATTTTTTCGTAATGTTTACGCTCCAAACTCTGCAAAAACGCCAAGGCTTCATCTAAAAATACAATGTCAAAACGCTTATCCATTTTAGTCATTAAACAAGGCAAAGATACGCAAAGTTTCATTAAAACGAAACTTTTTGATAAAGATTTTTTGAATTGATAAATTCCAATCGAAAAATGTTCAAAAAATCTAACTTTTGGGGTGTCCTTCAAAAAAGAAGCTGTTCAATGTTGAACAGCCTCAATTCCGCTTCAGGCCTGCAAGATTGCCTTTTCCATCCGAAAAGACACAGGGTTTGCAGGGAAACGATTTTCACAATCCAATTTATTTATTGTTGTGTAGCTATTAAGACATAGATTTTTAGATAATAGACAAAAACAATATGCTAATGTGACTAATTGTTTAATGTGACTAATTAAAACAACTCTTAACTAATTAACAGTCCCATTCACCGCAAGGCATGCGGCGGCAAAATGTGGAGTAATTACAGCAAAGATTTATATTATAACAGATTTATTGGACACAGCGTATGGGGGTCGCACAGTTTTTCAGGCTGTTGTAATGCAGTGCGTTATCATAGGCTAGACCGATGCTCAGGGCGTAAGTTTCCGCGGTGCTTTTTGTGCACCAGAATTGTATATAACAGCATGCGCTGTAGTTCCCACCATAACACACACGATTACCGCCAGCAAAAAATATAGCGTTATCTTCAACTTGTGAATTGGGGTTTGGCATACCTGGTGATCTAACCCAGGCAGTGGCAAGATCGAAAGCACCATTAAAACTGTACGCTGTGATGGTATTCGCAAGCAGGGCCTTCGCGTCAGCTTCAGTAGGGATACGCCATGGGGCAACACATGGACTATTGATAACCTCCCAATCAACTAATTCACTTACTAATTCTGTTGGCGCAGTATATGGAGGGTCAGGAGGATAAGCAACATTACGGTTAAACTGATAAAGCTTACCTCTAGCATCTATGGTAGCAACAAAAGAACCCGGTTCACCCACATAATATTTCGCCCACATTACACCGCCCAAGCATACACCGTCTATACCTTCTTTGTTTTTAACCTCCACCGTAAACTCATTTGAGTTTTGCCAATCTGTGCAATCTGTCGATTTGGCCTGACGAACATATGTATAAATTCCTACACTTTTCGTGGTCGGTACGAGGAGGGTTGCTGCCGTTTCATGTACTATACTTCCGTTTTCCAACCAACGGTAAGTTAATCCGTCGGTAGCCGTTGCCGCTACCGTACTATTTATTGTGTAGGATTGTCCGCATTGCAGCGTCACATTTACTGTCTGCGCCGCAACAGGCGCCATCATGCAGCCTAAAACGGCTAAAAATAAAATTTGTTTTGTTGTTTTCATATTTTTTAGATATTAAATAATTAGACATTGGACCATAAACCAAAAACATTTCATTAATTCGTTGTGCATTATAGGAAAAGGGCCGCTGGCTTGCGACAGATGATAAAAGAAAGAAGAAGAACTAATCACCAGCAACCCTTTTACAACGAACAATGAACAATTAATAATTTAAATACATTATAATTAATTACATTAGCATATTATTAATGTATATAGAAAATATAGAATAATAATAAAAGACCAAAAATTACAGTATGAATAGCAAACCATGAGGATTTCATCCTTCAATCTTTTGTTCCTATTCCCTCCTTACAGTGATTAAGAGAAATAATTCTTAACTCTTAATTCTTAATTCTTAATTCTTAATTCAATAAGGGTAGCGCGAGCCTGTAGATAATTTATTTAATTTGAGAGGTCTTGCACAACCAAGTAAACAAATAAATTAGGCCCACACCTGTCTTTCTAACAATATGTACATAGGATTTAAAAAGAAACGTGTGGGCGCTAACCTCATTCTTCTGTTTACTTTTAAAAAATGCAAGTTTCTCAAATTAGAGTACTAAAAGCGAGCGCCAACAAGTAATAAAAAGAACATGAATATTTACGGTGCAAATATAAACACAATTTTTAAAAATCCAAGCATAAAGGTGTTAAAATGTGTTATAAAGTTTAGTTTAGGCCGTAAGACCTTGCGTTTTTTTACTTCTTTACGTCATTTAAATATTGACTTGCCGTTATTATTTCAATACCTCTGAAACTTTTCAAGGATAACAAATCATCATCTCCGGTGATGACGTAATCCGCACCACAACACCATCCACATTCCAGTATTATGTCATCCTTGCTATCTCTACATACACCTTTTATTACTCCCTCTACGGTGATGCAAACAGACATCTCTTTTATAGCGTTTATCAAGCGAGCAATATTGGTTTTATCTACATTGAACTTAGACCGGGCCAATACTTGCGTTATTTCGTCAAATATTTCATTGGTGATGTATAAAAGATCAATGCTCCCATTAATTCTTTCCACTATTTTTCGTGGATTTCCTCCCCAAAAGAAAGCCGAAATAAATATATTCGTATCTAAAACAAGCTTCACAACTGTTGGCGATGAATTTTAATTTCACGCATCACATCCGTTTCTGTGAAATTATTTTGGGCGGCAATCCGTTCCCCTTCGGAAAAGAGTTCTTGCCACCTTTGCTTCCGGTTGATGTAGGTGATGGTAGCTTCCTTGATTAAATCAATGCGGGAGCGTTTTTCCGTTACTACAAACCGGTCTATCTGCCGTAATACATCTTCTTGTAAAGGGACAGGAACAACGATTGTATTCATACTATATTTGTTTTTTAAGCGCCGTAATGGTTCTCTTTTTTGCAAAGGTATAAAAAAAAACTTACATTTGTTCCTTTTAAATTGAATGGCAACAATTGAATTGCGCCGCATGGAATTTTTTGCCCACCACGGGCACTTGCCCGAAGAGCGGCTTCTGGGTAATTATTTTTACGTGGATGTGGCGGCAGACGCCGATTTGAGCAAGGCGATAGAAACTGACTGTCTGGACGATACGGTTAATTATCAGCAGATTTATGAGGTAGTGAAGCGCGAGATGGAAATCCCGTCGCGGCTGCTTGAGCATGTAACCGGCCGCATTGTCAAAGCCTTATATGCCGAAGTGCCGGGGATAAAACGACTTTCTGTGAAAGTTACGAAACAAAATCCACCCTTGGGCGGTAAACCGGAAAGCTCTGCTGTACAGATGATTAAGTAGAAGCCACAAATTTCTTTCACAAATTTAGTGCAAATATTTACACTATTTTTTGCGGATTGGTAAAAAATTCTTACCTTTGCGCTCCATTTTGGACAAATGTGTTCATTTTGCATGCCGATGTAGC
>JAIRLY010000081.1 GCA_031259075.1 Dysgonamonadaceae bacterium
CTCTTTTGAAAATCCTCATTATTTCCCCTATCCAAAACACCAACGACGTTGCGACGATAATTATTCCCCAGTCGACAAGTTTCAGCGGCACTACGTTAAACATATCGCCGCCAACAGTAACGATCAACCATTGACCAAAAAGAATTACTACCGCAATGGCAAGAAATCCGCTGCATTTAGTCAACATCGCAAATGCCGATTTGCCCGACATAAACGCTTTCGCATTAAACATGTTCCAAAACTGAAGCATAACGAAAATCGTAAAGAATAAGGACAATTCATACGGCTTTAACAGGTCATCTTTGACAGTGTCGAAATTAAAGAAGTTAACGGCAAAATCTTTTATATTGAAATCGCTTAACGTAGTAATATCAGCGTGTTTGAAATACTGAATCAAGCCGAACAACAATACCACAAAAGTCAATCCAACGCCCAAAATGCCTTTTGCCATGGATTTGCTGATGATATAGTCGGTTGTTTTACGGGGTTTATTTTTCATCACCTTTTCGTTAGGCGGTAAAGACGCCAATGCCAATGCTGCGAAGGTATCCATAATCAGATTTACCCAAAGCATTTGCGTAACAGTCAGCGGCGACTCCGTGCCGAGAAAAGCTCCAATCAACACGATAAGACAAGCTGCTACATTGATAGTCATCTGAAACAGGATGAACCGCTGAATATTCTGATACAGCGAACGTCCCCACATCACCGCCCGTGAAATGCTGCTAAAGGAGTTATCCAAAATGGTAATATCACTGGCTTCTTTAGCTACGGAAGTACCGTCGCCCATCGAGAGCCCTACCTGTGCAACATTCAACGCAGGCGCATCGTTCGTGCCGTCGCCAGTAACCGCTACGACCTGATTTTTGGATTGCAAAAGCTGAACCAATCGTTGTTTATCCATCGGACGGGCGCGAGAAAGAATTTTCATATCCAAAATTCTGTCTAACAATGTTTCGTTGGACATGGCGGCAAATTCTGTTCCTGTAAGATGATGTGATTCATCTTCATCCTGTTTCCAAAGTCCGATCTGACGACCAATTTCTTTTGCAGTCCCTGGCGTATCACCTGTTACAATCTTCACATCAATTCCTGCATTCAAACAAGTAGTTACGGCTTCAGGGACTTCCGCCCGAACAGGATCTGATATGGCAACAATCCCTAAAAATATTAAGTCTACATTTTGTAATTTGCTTTCGTTGATATAACTTTTATTTTCATCATCTTCGAGAATTTGATAAGCAAAAGCCAGCGTTCGCATTGCCTTATTCTGATATTCGAGCAATTGTTTATGAACTTCTTCTTTTGCTATCGGTACTGTTTTGCACAAATCCAATATAATTTCTGGAGCGCCTTTCACATAAAGGACTTTTTTGTTCAGCAAAGGCGAATTTACAATGGTAGCCATGTATTTACGTTCGGTAGAAAAGGTGAGTTGTTCTACCACTTCCGCATCTTCACGCAGGGGTAAATAATTGATATTGTTATCGTGCAACCATAACAATAAAGCGCCTTCCGTTGGATTGCCTAATGCCTTAACTTTTGCAGCATCGGAAAAGTCAAGATAAGCCGTAGAATTGACGGCAATACCTTCTTTTACTGCATCTGTAATACCTTCACTTCCATAAAACTGGGTTTCGTAAATTTTCATTTGGTTTTGCGTAAGCGTACCTGTTTTGTCGGTACAGATTACGGTAGTAGCGCCCATTGTTTCACAAGCGTGCATCTTGCGGACAAGATTGTTGGTAGAAAGCATTCGTTTCATACTCAATGCCAAACTCAAAGTTACACTCATCGGCAAACCTTCAGGAACGGCTACCACGATCACCGTTACGGCAATCATAACTGTTTTAAGAAAATATCCCCCGAATTCAATCCAATCAAAAGCTTCAATGCCATGAAAATAAACAAGTAAGCGTCCAATAATAATTAAAGCAGCAATCGCATAACTTGCTTTGGTAATCATATCCGCCAGCCTGTTCAACTGTTGATTAAGCGGCGTTTCCACACTGCTGTCTATTTGAGCGCCTTCATAAACTTTGCCATATTCGGAGGCGTCGCCTACTTTCAACACTTGCATAATGCCATGTCCATCCGCGACAGTTGTACCTTTCAGGGCATGATTAGAAGGATAGGTAGCGTCTTTTTTAAAATCGGCGGGATTTGTTGTTTTTTTGATGACAGGCTCGCCTGTAAGTGTAGATTCGTTGATTTGCAAAGATACAGCTTCTAAAAGTTCCCCATCGGCTGGCACTTCTTCCCCTGTCTCCAAAATCACTATATCGCCAACAACTATTTCCTTTTTAGGTATTTGACAGATATTTCCATTACGAATCACTTTCACTAAGGTATCGTCGTTTACTTTGTTCAAGACCTCGAACTTTTTGTTAGCGCTTAACTCAAAGAAAAAACCGACTACTGTTGCCAACAATACCGCGATTAAAATTCCCGCCGGTTCAAAAAAAGTACTTACTCCAGCATGTCCCGAAAAAAATTCATAGCACGACACGCCAATAGACAATACCAAAGCTACCAATAAAATAACAATAATCGGATCGGTAAATTTTTCCAGAAACTGTTTCCAAAGCGATTCCTTTTCTGGCGGAGTTAAAATGTTTTCTCCATGTTGCCTGCGACTTTCGATTACCTGTTCATCGGTCAAGCCAATATAATGATGTTTTTGTTCCATAACATTTTTTTGTTTTGTCAATTTTTACCCTGTCTATTTAACTATTCTTTAATATTCTTTTCCTTATGTTTGCCATGTGCATGCGTCAAGAATAATGCCACAGCAATTAGCAATATTCCGATGCCCAAAAACAAAAGGTCGCTAATATTTTCATATTTGATATTTAACGAATGCTCAAAGAACGAAACAATTAATATCATTAGTATTACTTTCCCCAGTGAAGATTTTAAATCATCAATACTGTTTATTATCAACCAATTTGGTCTGCTATCCTTTTGTTTACTCACTACGTCGATTTTATTAATGAACAATTCGTAAGTTCCCATACTAAAAATAAGAAGTACTGTCGCAAAAAGATAACCATCAACCGACGACACAAATATCGCCACCAAATGTTCCAAATCTTCGGAGACGCCTTTCATAATATCTACGAAAAAAATCAGTCCCTTTACCACTTGAAGCGTGCTTACAATAAACAGTGCAACAGCCGCTAACAAAGATCCCAATACTGCCAAAAAAGTAACAAACCTTGTGCTGAACAATATCGCTTCAAAAAATAAAACAGACTTATTTTTCAGATGCAATATTTCAGGGTAATTGATGGATTTGCTTTTTAGGTTAGCAAGCAATGCCCTGTCAATTTTCCCTAACTTGCCATCATATTGTATTTTAGCACGTAACCATTGCGCTTCGCTATCATCTATTTCCCCTGGCGATGTTTCGTCTTCCAAAAGGTAACTTGTGATAGCATCAATAAAAAAAGGTACCCAACTCGAATGATTGTTTTTGTCAAGAAAAGCATCTTTCAATTCAAAGAGAAAATTGGCTTTT
>JAIRLY010000095.1 GCA_031259075.1 Dysgonamonadaceae bacterium
CAGCGAATCCTCAATGGCGGCGGAAGGATAGACCGTGAAGTGGGCGCCGGCAGGGGACGGATGGACTTGTTTGTGGAATATGAGGATTATCGCTGTGTGATCGAGATAAAAATCCTTCATGACTACGACAGTTACCGTTCGCTTCTTGACGAAGCGATAGAGCAGACCCTCCGTTACCGCGACCGTTTTGATAAAACCATACCTGCCTACCTGCTTATCTTCGACCGCCGCAGCGAAAGCAAAAAAGCCGTCTGGGAAGAACGCATCACCTGGAATGAGAACGTGGAAGGCGTTACCGTGGCAGGATTGTAAAAAACAGGATGCCGAAGCGGAAATCGGAGCAAAAATAACTCATTATAAAGCCTCCCTGTCAAAGAACTTACCGTAACTATACTCCTAACTCCAGTTGATTTTTAATAAGGTTAAAATATTCACCTTTCAACTCGACTAACTGCGAATGTCTTCCCTGTTCTACAATTTTTCCATCTTTAAGAACGATTATTTTATCTGCATTTTTTACGGTTGAAAGTCTGTGAGCTATGATTAATACGGTCTTACCTTTGAAAAAATTTTGCAGATTGTCATGTATTTTCTTTTCGTTTACAGCATCAAGGGCAGAGGTTGCCTCATCAAGAAAAATATAATGGGGATTTTTATAAATAGCGCGGGCAATTAATATTCTTTGCTTTTGCCCTGAACTGATGCCGTTTCCTTCCATTCCTATTTGATGCTCGTACCCCATCGGTAAAGAAGAAACAAAATCCTCTAAGTTGGTTAACACTGAAGCTTTTATCACTTTTTCCATTTCAACATTTTCATCACTTGCGGCAATGTTTTTCGCTATGGTATCGGAAAAAATAAATCCTTCCTGCATCACTACGCCGCAATTCCTGCGCCAGTTACTCTCGCTCAATTCTTCTAATTTTAAATCGCCGATGAATAATTCGCCTTTATTGGGGGGATAAAAGCCGAGTATCAATTTCAATAACGTAGTTTTTCCGCTACCACTCGTGCCGACAATCGCTGTAACTTTATTTGCCGGAATGATTAGATTAATGTTATTTAAAACTTTAGGCGATCTGATGCCATTGTAATGAAAAGTTATGTCAACTAACTTTATGTCGGCGCTGGCAGGAATTTCGGATATTTTCTCTACGGATGCCGGTTCTTCATCTTCTATTTCTTGTATTTCATTAAGCCGTTCCAAACTGATTTTTGCATCTTGCGTCGATTGGATAAAAGAAACGAATTGAGACACCGGCGCATTCATTTGTCCGATGATGTATTGAATGGCAAACATCATTCCTAATGAAATGGATCCGTTTACCACTTCGCTTGCAGCAAGAAAAGAAATGATAACATTCTTTACTTGATCAATAAATATTCCTCCTGCATTTTGAGTTTGAGCTAATGTCAAACTGCGAAGACTAATATCATATAAACGTTTTTGGATTTCTTCCCATTCTCTTTGTTTCTGCTTTTCGCAATTATTTATCTTAATTTCCTGCATTCCGGTAATGAGTTGAATGATTGTGCTTTGATTAGACGCAGATTCCTGAAATCGCATATAATCAATCTTTTTCCTTTTTTTCAAGAATAAAAACACCCATGAAACATAAAAGATGCTTCCTGTGATAAATATAACGAATATCAAACAGTTGTATTTGATTATGTAAATTCCATATATGAGAAGGATGACAACCGCCATTATTAAACTAATGAGGACGCTTGTCAGGAAATTTTGAATACGTGTAAAATCACCGATTCTTTGCGTTAAGTCCCCGATTCTTTTCGAGTCAAAAAAAGCGATGGGCAACCTCATCAGTTTTCCCAGGAAATCCGACACGAGAGATAAATTAACTTTTATGGTTGTGTGCAACATGATGCGATTTTTAATTAAATCGTTAACAGTTTGTCCTAAAGTAACTGCTAATTGGGCTAAGAGCATTAGAACGATAAAATTTATATTTTTCCCTTCAACGCCGACGTCAATTATTGATTTAGACAGGTAAGGAAATATTAAACTAAAGCAACTTCCTAATAATAACGCAAAGAAGACCGCGGTTAATTTTTTCCAGTGCGGTTGTATATATTTTAAAAGGTATGGGATATTTAGCTTTTTGCTTTCATGGACTTCTTCGTTTTCATAAAATTGGGTTAATGGCTCCAATAACAAGACGATACCCATCTTACCCTTTATGTTGTCTTCAATAGAAAGCCAGCAATTTAAGAAGTCGTCTATATGGTATTTCAGTATTCCCTGTAAAGGATCTCCACAAATCACTTGGTTATTTGAAATTTTATAAACCACGACAAAATGATTCTTGTTCCATGAAATAATACAAGGTAAAGGTATTTCCCTCAATTGTTCTTTTGTCAATTTCATCCCATAAGTCTTGAACCCGATTTTTTCGGCCGTATCACTTATATTTAACATAGTGACTCCCGAACGGGTCAAGTTTGAGATCTTTTTCAGGTAGCTTAGCGAATATGATTTACCATAATATTTGGCGATCATCCTTACACAAGTGGGGCCGCAATCACGTGAATCTCGCTGTAAATAAGATGGGTAGTTCATCATTTTCAAATCAATTGTTTTTCACTTATAAAATAATCGATGCTTTGCTCTAAAATTTTTCCAAACAACAGTGTATACAGTTTGTTAAGCCTGTTATCGTCCTTCTGAAAATCAAAAGAAATCCATTTTATAGAATCGAAATCGTGACTTTCATTGGCTTTACTAAAAATCAGATACCAAAGATACATTCCTAATCCGGAGTTTCTATATTTATTGACGACAAACGTATTCCTTATTGAGACTTCGTTATAGTTAACCGAATCTGCTACCGACCAGGCAATTAAAGTGTCGGAAAAAAACGCGAATACGGATAAATCTTTAATCATTGAACTTAGACTGTTGAATGGCAAAAGACCGTTTGACAACATTTTTTCGGATTGCTCTTTTATGAGATCCTTCTTTTCTTTCGACAATTCGTTAAAGTACACAAAGGTTATCTCATTAAAAAGTTTTGCGTTGTCAGCGCCGGAAAATTTCGAAATATAACTTTGTGCAAATGGATCTTTCTTTAAACGAAATTTTGTGTGAGTATACTTTCCGGAACTCCAATTTTTTTTACTGAAAAACCGGGTACACCTTTCAATATCATTTTCCGCATCATTATATTTTGCTGTTATCTTTTCCGAATGTATAAATGCGGCATAGCTCTCCGCCATCAATAAAAGCGTAGAGCCGATATGATTGCATCTGAACAGCGGGAGAACACGGAAAAATCTTATCCGAACAGCGCTTTCATTTCCCTTAGTCAAAAGTAAAACTCCAATGATTTCATTTTGTATGAAAGCGCCGAAACAATTCAAGTAATTTTCAAAAACAGGCAAGTGTATATCAAAAACCTCGGATACTTTCACAAAATGCTCAGGCTCTATTGTCTTGTAATCTATTTTCATATACTTCATTCATAGTATAAAAATAGAAGGAATGGCTGCAGTCCATTCCTTCTTATGAAACAAACCTGAAAAGGCTAGTTTCATTCCTCACTGCCTGCGCCTGCCGCCTGTTGCAACGATTGCGTCCCCTTAGATGAGTTTCCTGACGCATTCACTGTTCCCGACACATTAATGTCCGATTTTTCAACCGTACCATTCATGTTACCGGGTTGGCATGCTTGCTTACAACTTTCTTTACAAGCGCCGCCTTCAATTGAATTAAGCTGTTCGTCGGACAGCAATTGACTCTGGTCAATTTTCGGAAATTTTTCAATAAATTCCTCCATAGTCTTAATGTTTTTATGTTAATAATCCCATAGTATTAGCCCTATGGATTTGGCTTATTTATCTTATCAGTTTTTCGAAAACCGGTCTGTTTCTAAAGAGCCGCGTTTTGCTTTATCTTCGACCTTTTCGCCACCTTTCAGTTTTAAAATAAACGAGAGTTGAACAAACCGGCTGTTACGATGAAAATGTTCGCGGCTGTAATTATCGTCGAAATACTGTTCTCTAAAAGTCTTGTTCGAATTAAAAATATCATATACGTTCAGCGATAATGACCAGTTGTCTTTTGGAGAATTATAGTATGCTCCTGCATTCATCAACCAGCGAGTATGGACGATATAAACAAAACGAGATTCAGGATAAAGATAGTAATTGCAGTTAATCCCTAATTGTTTTGTTATCTGATAATTACCGGTTGCATTTAGATAGCTGTACCAAGTATCGTTTTTCCCCTGCCATAATTCAAATCCATGTTTTAGATTCTTATACGATACATGCTGCGTATAACCCCCTATACGTCCGGATAATTTATCCGACAACAGTTTATAATAGATATTTCCTCCTGCGTAAACTCTGCTGTAATCGGCAACATTATGATGCTCATATTCCACGATAAGCGGGTCGATGGAACTATTTTTTGCTACAGTGCCGTACAGATCGGTCGCCACTCCATATCCCATAAAGATGTTTATGAATTGATAAAATATATTTCTCCATTCTAAAGTATGCGCTATTGTCGGCTTCTGTTCCGGATTACCTTTGGTATAGAAATATTGATTGGAATAACGTATTGCCGGTAACATCGATTCATAATCGGGCCGTTCAATAACGGGCACTAATGATAGTGATGATTGAAAATTTTGGGATTTACTATTGTACGAGACTGTCAAAAAGGGGAATAAATTCGTATACGAATCTGTGATTTTTTCATTAAACGTTTTGAAATCAAGAAAATAATAGGTGTGTTCGGCCCGTAATGAAGCGCTTGCCGACCATTGCGTGTTAAATGTACAGTTTAGTTTTGTGTAACCGGCATAAATATTTTCCCGTCCGAAAAAATGATTTGTCGGATAACGCTCGGAATCGCTTGTTTTGGTATATATTACATCATCATTTAATTGCCCCAGATCTGCTTTTAGTCCGAACAGTAAATTTATTTTCCCGGAGAATATATGCTCATAGTCGAATTTTATTGTATGACGGTGTGCGATCATTTCGTCGTCGGTATCTAATATTTCCGCACCTTCATCAAAAGTATTCCGGTAGTTCCTCAGTCCTCCGTAAACAATGCCATAAGAGGCTTTGAATTTGTTTTTTAATGTATCCGGCGATGTATATTCAACTTGTCCCGACCACATATCGCCGTTACCTTTCGATTTTAGATTCCAGATATCATGCGTTATATCGTCATTTCGGAGCGTATACTGCTGCCTGGAAGTTCTGTCGGAGAAATCTTCGTAAAAATTGAAGTTAAAATTCAGGTTATGCCCCTTCCTGACATCCCAACTCATGTTCAACATTCCCAGATAAGCGTTTGTTCTGGTCGCACTGTTTCTGTCCTGATAAAGAAAGGCGCTGTTCCAATATTGCAAAGTGTCATTTGCCTGCAACATTGAATACGTATTCCTGTATGAAAACATTGAATTTATCATGACATTCTTTTTCTTAAACATAATTGTGGCAAAACCTTCCCCATCCAAATGATTTTTCTCATAAACACTCGAATTACCCCCAGCTGAAAGATAATATCCATCTACCCTCTGCTTTTTGTAAACAATATTAATTATGGTTTCGTCGGAAGCGTCGTTTGTGCCGCCGGAAGAATAAATCAACTCAATTTTTTCAATGAAGTCGACCGGCATTGACTGGATGATTGTGTTTATGCTGATAGTCTGTTTCCGTCCATTCAAATAGACGGTCGCCGTCCGCCCGTTTAACGTTAAAGCTCCATCCGAGTTCACGACTCCGGGAAGCGTATGCAATAATTGGGAAACGTTAAATGTTTGAATATTAGGGATATTGTTAACGTGCACAACTAATTTTTCATTTTGAAATTCATATATTGGTTTTTTTGCGACGACTTCCACTTCACTCAGAGACATTGTTTTTTCGTTCAACTGCACGGCGAGCGTCGTGTCTCTGTCGGGAACCAGCGATATATAAACGTTTTCATATCCAATGTGGGTGACACGAAGCAGACAGGATTCCGATTTCTTTAATGTTGCCAGTTCAAAATGTCCCTGATTATCACTGATCGTACCAGAGATCAAAACGCTGTCGTCCGAGATTAGGGCGACCGTGGCGGCAATTACCGTATTGGATTCTTCATCCAATACTTTCCCGTTAATTTTAACATTCTGGCCAACAATTGTAATATTGGTGCTTACAAATAACAACAGAACTATTAATCGCTTCATAACATCATATTTTAGATTACATCAGATTTAAACTCTTTTTTGCGTGGCGCGCCGTTCTGGTTACCGGATGAACATCCTTTTTTACAAGATTCGTCACAAGCGCCGCCTTCAGTTGAATTAAACCGTTCATTAAACAACAACCGACACCGGTCAATTCCCGGGAATTTTTCAATAAACTTTTCCATGATCTCATTCTTTTATGTTAATAATGCCATAGTTTGAACCCGATGGCTCCGGCTTATCTATTTTATTGTTTACAAGTTCAATAAATTCTTGCATGGACATTTGTCCGTTTATCTCAGAGAGTTTTATTTCAGCGAAATGTTTTTCAACATAAGAAATCAATTCCAACAATTCTAATGAATCAAAACCGAGATCCACAATTTTGGTGTTATACGTAAGAGGCACATTCCGTCTCTGTTCGTCATCAAAATACTTTTGTATATGTTCTAATGTAATCATACGCTAATGTGAACAAATATCATAAATCAATTCAGGCGCTTTCGGACATCTTGGGTCTGGATATAGATAATTTTCCCAACCATATCCCTTAACTATCATTTTCCAGCAAACTCCTTTTCCTTTTCTGCAATTATCAAAATCCTGACAGAAAGAACAAGCGCTTTCTTTTGGGAAATTTTTTCGATTTAAGTCCCACAAAGATTTCGCTTTATCCGACGTCCATACTTCCTGGATGGTTGATTTTGTTAAATCTCCGATGATAAAATTCTCATTCCAGTACAACTCTTCGCAAATAGTGACTTTTCCATCGGGCAATATAATAAGTCCATTGACGTTGCCGGTACAAAGACTTCGTCCTTTAAACACCGGATAATTACACAGTTCATCTTTTAAAACCTGTTGGTCGTCAAAGGGCATTTCAAAATCCACTTCTCGACGTTTTTCATTTATAAACTTCGAAATCTCATCTATTTGCTCTAATGTCGGTTTAATTCTATGATATTCTTTGCCGGATTTATACAATGAGTAACCGGTTACTGAAACCATATACCGCTTAATGTTTTTAAGGCGTTTTATAAAATTAAACACCTCCTCAATATTTTTTGTAGTGAGCGTATCATTTGTTTGCGTACCTTTAATAATCAACTTTATCCCTTTTGAATCCAGATAGGTTAAACTTTCTTTTATCTTATCTACATAAGTATTCGTCGTTTTCAAGTTTTTACTCTGTAATTCCGGATTAAATGAATCTACCGAAACCTGTAACTCTTTAAATCCGGTTTTTACAAATTTGTCGATCGCGCTTTTTGATAAGGGAACTTTTGTTGAAAGATTTGATGTGAATCCACAATCATACAATTTTTTAAGTATTACATCCCAATCTTTATGAAGAAAAATTTCCCCACCGCTGACATCAAAATCAGAGATTCCGATTTTGTATGCTTCATCAATTATTGAAAGTATTTGTTCGGTCGATAAAGGTTTGTATTTTTCTTTCCTGTTTGCATAGCAGTAAATACAATCAGTAACGCATGAGGTATTTACTATGAAGACAATAGCGGTGGGCTTTGTAAATCTGATTCTGTCAAAATCATAAGGAGGATTTATCATATATGACATATGATCAAGATCCTGTCTTATGATGTTATTTTTGTTTTCAATGAGCATATTCTTGGGGAATACAAATTTTTTGTCATCATATTCAATACCTGTATTTTTAGAATTCTTGATGAATGGACTTATTGTTTTAACAGCATTCTTTTCTGATATTGAAAAGAAACTGCATATTTCCGTTATAACGTCTTTCAGCGGTTTATCTCCTTTGAAAAAAGACAGCATGATTGCATGCATCGGATGTATAAAATTGAAAAAATACTGTGAACTTCTATCCGAGACCAGTATAATTCTATCTGTATCATCTATTAAACGATAGTCCGTATTTAATACATAATTTCTTTCTAAGTTTATGCTTTCCATAATTGTTTCATTTATTGGTTTGTTAAAAATCAATTTGTTTGCAATGAACTTTTCGGCTGCGAAGATAAAAGATATAAGAATATAATTTGTAAAATTTCGTTGCGATTTTGTTGCGATTTTCCGCAAATTATTAGTTCGGAACTCCGGCGTAGAGTAGGGGGGGGGGATTTTTTATGGAAATACTGTCTGATAAGCCCGTTCGTATATTCATTGAATTCCCGTTCTCAAATATGGGTGGACAAAATAAAAATTCGTTCCCTGAATGAACAGATAAATTGCACAGATTTTGAAAATTTTAATAAAATCATAGTTCGGACGGAAATTTGTCGTATTTTTGTAGGGAATTTATTGATAAAGAATTATGAAATCATTCAACACCACAGGTCCCTGCGACCCTCAAAGACATTATATGTTACCTCCCGAAGAGCGTTTGGTCGGAGCAGGTTTAAGCCGTTATATTGACGAACAGCTCTATTGGGTGCTCCACGCGCCGCGCCAAACGGGGAAAACGACTTTTCTGATCAGCTGGATGCGCGAGCTTAACGCTTCGAGTAAATATGTCGCCTGCTACGTGAGCGTAGAAGTAACGCAGGGGATCACCGATATAGAGCGTGCCATCCCCCTGATTTACGCTTCGATGCGTAAGTACGCCAGAGATTTTGACGTACCTGAGCCCCAAACAGATGAAAAAGAGCCGGGATTCATGCTCAGCAGTATTCTTGAAAACTGGGCGGCTCAGGTTGCTCCCAAGCCGCTAATAGTTCTCTTCGACGAAGTGGATGTACTGACGGGCGAGGCAATGATAAGTTTCCTTCGGCAACTGCGCGGCGGCTTTGCAAGCCGCGGCGTGGGAAAATTCCCTGTATCCGTGGCGCTAGTCGGCATGCGCGACTTGAAGGATTACCTTGTGCAAAGCAAGGACGGAAAAGCATTAAATCCCGGTTCGCCGTTTAATATCAAGGAAGATTCTGTTTTATTAAAGAACTTTAACGAGCAGGATGTTGCCAGACTTTTTGCTCAACGGACAGCTGAGACCGGACAAAGAATCACGCAGGAGGCCTTGGATTATGTTTGGGAACAGTCGCAGGGGCAACCGTGGATTGTCAATAGCCTTTTCAAGCGCGCTACGATCAAGATTCTGGATTACAAAAGCACGGAAACAGTCGAATTAAAGCATGTTGTAGAGGCTCGCCAACAGATGGTCGAAGCGCGTGAAACGCATTTAGATTCGTTGGTCTACCGGATGCAGGATGCCGAGGTAAAGCCTGTCGTTGAGACCGTCATTTCGGGTGAAATGAACATGGCTCTTAATCTCGACAGTCCGGGCGTTCAGCAGGCGATGGATTTGGGATTAGTAACTTACGACACGGAGAAAGGATTGACCATCTCCAATCCCATTTATACGGAAATCCTGACGCGGGTTGTCAACTCCGCCATGCAAATCATGATGCCGCCCCCGTCCAACTTCAAATGGCAAAAACCGGACGGCAGTTTGGACATGGACAGTCTTCTGAAGGAATTTCAGAAGTTCTGGCGCAGATATTCCGAGATATGGGAAGCAAAATCGGATTATACGGAAGCGTTCCCGCATTTGCTGTTACTGGCGTTTATGCAGCGTCTTCTGAATGG
>JAIRLY010000102.1 GCA_031259075.1 Dysgonamonadaceae bacterium
GTGGTCATTCAAACCGGTGGTGACTTGAAAAAAATGGAAAAATTAAATTTACCGGCGCCCTAAACTAAAGACCTATAATGGAAGGTACACTAACTTGATTTTCTTCCGAACACGACTGGACCGCCCCCTTGTGCGGATCTTGATTGCTGCCGATGGTTACCTGTGCCTTCACACTTGCTGCGCTCAATATCCAGAGCGCCAGCGCTAAAAAAATCATTTTTTGTTTCATGTTTAATAAAAATTTAGTAATGTTATTTATAGTTCTGTTTCTTTTTACCTGTTCAACCCGCTTCGGGGTTGAAAGCGTCTGCCGTTTTTCGTTTGTCCCCCAATCGCTTCGCTTCATTGGGGGTTATTCATCTTGAAGACCTTCGGCCTTCCTTACTCCATTCTCTATTTTCCATTTTTAACCCTTAACTTTTAGTTTTTAACTTTTGACTTTCAACTTTTGACTTTTGACTTTTGACTTTCAATTTCCGTCTCCGGTAAAGGCAACCGGCATTTATTAAACGATGAGAATTTTTTTTGATTCGAACAGTTGTCTTTACCTTCGACCGGAATAAACTATCGTGATACAGGCGGCAGCATCCATTCTTAACTTTTAACTTTTAGTTTTTAGTTCTTAACTCATAACTCTTAGTTCGCTTCCAGGTCCCGAAGAGAAGCGGTTTAAAAATACGAAGCGTGGGACTTCGACTTTATCTGATTCTGAGGTTCTGAACTACCCACACGTACAAATAAGTTATGCCCACGCATCCAACGTGAGCGTTGACTTACTTATTCTTGTACGTGAAGAAATTGTTCAGATTTCAGAACCAAGAATAAAAGCTAACGCTTTTTTAATTAATTATGTATGTAAAAAAATAATATCTATTTCTTAATGATGAAAATTTAATAATCGTTTTTATGTTTAAAAATCACATCAAAATTGAAAGTAAACTATATTTTATTCGACATTCAGGTTTACACGTTTGAAACCTGTGACCATCAAATCTTTGTTTTGTTTTTTCAAATAATCTGCAATAGTGATTTTTGAATCTTTCACGTAATCTTGCATCAACAAAGTGAAATCTTTAAAATATTTTGTTAAAGCGCCTTCTGCAATCCGGTCCAAAATAGCTTCCGGTTTGCCTTGTTCGATAGCCTTTTCACGAGCTATTTTCTTTTCTTTTTCTATTATTTCCGCCGGAACAGAATCTTTACTTACGCTAATCGGATTCATTGCAGCTACTTGCATCGCAATGTCTTTCGCTACCTGAAAATCTACATTTGCGAGGTTGAAACCGGCAATTGTAGCCAATTTATTTCCCGGATGAATATACGCGACAGTAGTTGCTGCCGTTAAAAATTCATACGCACCCAATTCCATTTTTTCACCGGTAACACCAATGCGGTCGGTAATCAATTCTTTGACTTTACGTCCATTCACAGCCAATTCGTTTAATTCGTCCGTTGTTTTTGGACGATTTTCCAAAGCGACATTCAGTATATTTCTCACCATACCGATAAATTCTTCCCCTTTTGCTACGAAATCTGTTTCGCATTTTACAGCAACGATAGCGGCAAAATCATCTTTTGTAGCAGCAAGTACACAACCTTCGGATGCTTCACGGTCTTCCCGTTTAGCGGCTATTGCTTGTCCTTTTTTGCGGATAATTTCTATTGCTTTATCGTAATTGCCTTCAGCTTCATTCAGTGCATTTTTACAATCCATCATACCTGCACCGGTCATTTTACGCAAATGCGTAATATCTGCCATTGTAACTGCCATATTATTTTTTTTAAAATGAAAGAAACTTCATTTATTTATTTTATTAGTTGTTTAATCTTCGTCTTTTACAAATTTGCTAACTACGTTTGCATTGAGAGCTGCTTCATCATCTTTAGCAATCAGTTCTTTTTTCACTGCTTTTGCTTTTCTTTCTCTGCGTACAGGATTTTCTTCATCGTTATCAGAAGCGGCGGCATCTATTTTCTCAATTTTTCTTTCTTCCGAACCTTCGTTCATTGCAGCGCAGAGTGCATTCAAAATGATTTCGATTGATTTTGTTGCATCGTCATTTGCAGGGATAACAAAATCAATATTGTTCGGATTGGAGTTTGTATCTACCATTGCAAATACAGGGATATTTAAGCGGTTTGCTTCTGCAACAGCAATATGTTCTTTCATCACGTCAACAACAAATAATGCGGACGGTAATCGATTTAAATCGGCAATAGATCCCAGATTTTTTTCCAATTTTGCACGTTGACGGGTAATTTGTAATTTTTCTCTTTTGGACAGTTGGTCGAAAGTTCCGTCTTTAGTCATTTTGTCGATGGTGGTCATCTTCTTAACGGCTTTACGGATAGTGGGGAAATTCGTTAACATTCCACCCGGCCAACGTTCTGTAACATAAGGCATACCGATGGAAGTAGCTTTATCGGCAACCACTTGTTTCGCTTGTTTTTTAGTTGCTACAAACAACACTTTACGCCCTGATTTGGCGATCTGTTTTAGTGCGGCGGCGGCTTCATCTATTTTAGCGATTGTTTTGTATAAGTCTATAATATGGATACCGTTGCGTTCCATAAAGATATAAGGAGCCATTGCGGGATTCCACTTTCTCTTTAGATGTCCGAAGTGAGAACCGGCTTCTAATAATTGATCAAATGATACTCTTGACATTTTTTGTTTTTTTTATTCGTTTACATTCTTTGTTTAACAATCCTCAGGTAGTTATCCTGCAAATTATATTTCTTGCCGGATAAATCCTAACTGATTTAGATACTAAACTCTTTTAAATTTTCGGTTGACAATTGATAATTGACAATCAAAAGTGCATCTCATTTTCCAAAGGATTAACGTTTTGAGAATTGGAATCTCTTTCTTGCTTTGGGTCTTCCCGGCTTTTTCCGTTCTACTTCGCGCGGGTCGCGTGTCATGAAACCTTCCGCTCTCAATGCGGGTTTATCTTCCGGGTTGATTTTTACTAATGCGCGGGCAATACCTAAACGCGCCGCTTCCGATTGTCCTTTGTAACCGCCTCCTTGCAAATTGACGGTGATATCGTATTGTTCCGTCACGCCTAATTTGTTCAACGGCTGTTTCACAATATATTGAAGGATTGAAGAAGGGAAATAAACTTCAAGTTCGCGCTTGTTGATATGGATTTTTCCCGATCCTTCTTTGACATAAACGCGCGCTATGGCCGCTTTACGTCTTCCTAATGCATTTATTACCTCCATTTCTTCTCTTGCTTATTTAAGTGAATTAATATCAATTGATTTAGGCTGTTGCGCTTCATGTTTATGTGTAATACCATCATATACATGCAAGTTTGTAATAAGTTTCGCTCCTAAACGGTTTTTAGGGAGCATTCCTTTTACTACTTTTTTTAACAGACGGTCGCTGCCTTTTTGCATTAAACTTGCGGGTGTATTTTCTTTTTGTCCGCCCGGATAACCGGTGTATGTGAAATAAATGCGATCGGTCCATTTATTACCGGTTAATACAACTTTATCGGCATTAATGATAATTACATTATCTCCACAATCAACATGAGGAGTATAATTGGGTTTGTATTTGCCTCTTAAAAGTTTTGCTACTTTGGATGCTAAACGACCTAAATGTTGTCCGTCTGCATTTACGACCACCCATTGTTTGTCGATCGTTGCATTGTTTGCTGAAATGGTCTTATAACTTAAAGTATCCACTGTTTTTATTTTTTGTTTGTTAATAATTAATTGTTTGATTTTTTCCTTTTCGACTATTAAAACACATTGGAATAAAAAGATTAAAATCAAACACTTACATCTATCGGATAATAATCGGCTTGCAAAGGTACAACTTTTCTTTTAAAAAAAGAAAAAACCGCCTCATTTTTAATAAGGCAGTTTTTCTTTTTTTTACTAAAGGACTAATCATTCAGCAACTGCAGGAGCAACTTCTACAGCGGCAGAATCAACAGCAGCTTCTTCTACTACGGGAGCAACTTCTTCTACTACAGTAACTTCTTCAACCACAGGTGCGGCTTCTTCCGTAGCAGCTTTTTTACAAGAACTGAAAGACACAACAGCAACAATTGCTGCAAATAATACTAACTTTTTCATTTTGTAACTATTAAAAACGGTTTAAAAATGTACCTAAACTTCCCACTTGGAAATTTCGGTACAAATGTAAACATATTTTTTATCTGTTTTGCAACATATTCAATATTTTTTTTGTTTTTTACGAAAAAAAATTAGAAATTCGATTTTTTTAGCTTATTAATAGCCGATTCCAGTGATTCTGTGGGTTCTATAATGTTATAAGATCCCCAAAAATTACCGTCGTAATAGGATAAAACTTCGTCACTTAATGATTTTCTCATTGGGAAAGCGTTTTTACCGGCAATTTTAGATATATTTTCATTATTTCTGTCGGTTACAACCATTTCACTGACGACTGTATATCGAGTAGAAAATAATCTTTTTTTCCAATCACATTTGAAATTAATTTCATTCCGAATATAATTCAGATAAGTTTTGCCTTCTTGCTGTTTATAAGAAACGGTATAAGATACTTCATTCGGAGTAAATCGCAGTCCGTTTGGTTTATTTTTCAATATGAGTTTCGTCACTTTTACTTTGTCTCTCATTTCCATATTGAACTCAATTCTTGTAAAAGAAAGCGTTTCTTGATCGATATAAAAAATTCCCGAATAAAGTGGTTGGGAGGTGATTATTTGAGGTTTGAAATGAACCGTGTATTGCAGTCGGTTGTTGATAGAAACTGCGTCTCCTAATTTATAAGCATAAAAAGGAAGAAATTCTTTGTCTAATAAAACATCCGGATTTTTTACAACATCAATGAAAACTGCAATATTAGGCCCTCCAAGTAGTTTTACGGCAAGTGTATCCTTTTTATTCGGACTTAAAAGTTTTCGCCCCTTTAAAATTTGCACTTTATCTCCTACGGCATTTTTGTGGTAAGAAGATTTATATATTTCCATGACTGCTTCGGAAATATTGGTGTATTTTTTCCCTTTTTGAATGGTTTCTCTGTAAAAAGCTTTCAATAAATCGGGCGTATTACTATAATTTATTTCAATTTTATCAATTGCCGCTTCAATTAAGTCTTCCGGATTTTTCCAACTTAAAACTTCAACCTCTTTTAATTCAATGAGATGAGGAGAAAGATAAAAAATTTGATTCAATAAATTAGTATGAGTAATTGTGTATTTAGCATTGTAATAACCAATACACGACAATTCAATCTCTTTTACATTCAATTCATTGCTGATTTTAAGAACAAACTCTCCGTCGACATTCGCAATAGTCGTTATATTTGTTCCCACAACTGAAATATTGACATATTCAATATTTTTTTTGTTCCTTGCATTTTTTACGGTTCCCCCGATAATGAAAAAATCTTCTTCGGTTTGAGCTTGTATATTGGAAACCGGAAATAAGAAGCAAAGAAGAATCAACCCCAATCGTTTTTCCATGATTAATAATTATTAAAGTGAGATCTAATTTTTATAAACTTAACAAGCAAAGATAAGGATACATTTGGTTTGTTACAAAACTTTCCGTACATTTACATTCAAATTTTTAAATTTATATTGTTATGGCAGTCATAAAACCATTTAGAGGAGTTCGTCCTCCCCAAAAGTATGTAACCGAAATAGCATCACGTCCCTACGATGTTTTAAGTTCCGAAGAAGCGCGTGAAGAAGCCAAAGGAAACGAAAAATCACTCTATCACATTATTAAACCGGAAATTGACTTTCCGGCGGGAAAAGATGAACATGACGAGGATGTTTACCAAAAAGCCGTCGCTAATTTTAAGAAATTTCAAGAGAACGGATGGTTGGTGCAAGATGAAAAAGAAAACTACTATATTTATGCGCAAACAATGAATGGTCGTACACAATATGGGTTGGTAGTCGGTTCGTATGTAGACGATTATTTAAATGGTGTCATCAAAAAACATGAGTTAACCCGCAAAGATAAGGAAGAAGATCGTATGAAACATGTTCGCATCAATAATGCTAATATCGAACCGGTTTTCTTTGCTTATCCCGAAAATCCGGAACTGGATAAAATCGTTCGGGAAACGACTAAAAAAACGCCTGAATACGATTTTGTTTCTACCGACGCAATCGGCCATCATTTCTGGGTAATTGACGATGAAGCGACCATTCAAAAAATTACGGCGCTTTTTGCAGAAATACCTTATTTATATATTGCAGATGGACATCATCGTTCGGCGGCGGCAGCATTAGTCGGCGCGGAAAAAGCCAAGCAAAATCCTCATCATACCGGAAAAGAAGAATACAATTATTTCATGGCGGTTTGTTTTCCGGATAACCAACTGAAAATCATGGACTACAATCGTGTGATAAAAGATTTAAATGGACTTGCGCCCGCCGAATTTTTGAATATTCTTGCGGAAGACTTTTTTGTAACAGATAAAGGAGAGGAAATTTTCCGTCCTGAAAAATTACACAATTTTTCTATTTATTTGAATAAACACTGGTATTCTTTAGAAGCCAAACCGCATACTTACGACGACAATGATCCCATTGGCGTATTAGATGTTACCATTTCGTCTAATTACATTTTAGATAAAATAATAGGAATAAAAGATCTGCGAATCGACAAAAGAGTGGACTTCGTTGGTGGTTTACGTGGTTTGGAAGAATTGAAAAAAAGAGTAGATAGTGGAGAAATGGTTGCCGCTTTGGCTTTATATCCCGTATCCATGAAGCAATTAATCGACATTGCAGATACCGGCAATATTATGCCGCCCAAAACAACATGGTTTGAACCGAAATTGCGTTCCGGGCTGATTATACACAAATTGGAAAATTAAAATCAACGGATACGGTTTATCGAAAGCGATGAAAGAATAGATTGCAT
>JAIRLY010000108.1 GCA_031259075.1 Dysgonamonadaceae bacterium
TATATAATATTTGCTTTCGGATTTTGCTGCTTTATTTCTTCAATCAATTGAAAGAGTATATAACTTTTCCCTACACGGCGCTGACCTGTGATGACTTTTATCATCTTTTTATCAATAAAGGGCATTATCTTGTTTGTATACAACCGCCTATGTACCAAATTCTTTATGTCTATAATTCCATCTATCATAATAGATAATTTTTGCGCAAAGATACAATTTATCTTTTATAATAGATAAATTTATCTACAATTCCGTCTTAGTTTGTGTTCGCTGTTTGGATATAAAGATAACAAATTTGCTCCTAAAAAATATAGTTACAGCGAAATATAATCATTTAAATCTCGCTGTAAGTCGATTTTTTTCAGGGTTACAGCGAAAAATGGCTCATACTTATGAGCGATGAGATATGAGAGATGAGTGCTGACGCATGCTGTGATTAACCAGCCGGCATCGCCACTCATAACTCATAACTCATACTTCTTCCAGATCTTCTCTTTTATAAGCACATACAGAAAAATACTGTTTGTTATTAAATATCTTTTGAACAGCCGTTTGGGCTCCTTAAAAAGACGGTATGACCATTCTAATCCGGACTTTTGCATCCATCGAGGCGCTCGTGTTTGTTCTCCGACAAGAACAGGAAGCGCCGCGCCAATACCAACCATGACTGCATTGATTTTGTCTTTCATCGCCGCCATCCAACGTTCCTGCTTGGGACAGCCCAACGAAACAAAGACAATTTTGGCGCCGGAAGTATTAATGCTACTGATGACTTTTTGCTCTTCGTCCGGCGTAAGCACTCGAAAAGGAGGGCTGTATGTTCCTGCAAAAGGAATACCGGAATAAAATTTTGCCACATGATCTCTGGTTTGCGTCAACATTTCTTCCGTCCCTCCATAGAAAAAGATAGGGATTTTGTGTTGTGATGCCATTGAAAGTAAGTCCGGCAACAAATCCATGCCGGAAACCCGTTCCTGTCGTATTCCATGCAGCCATTTTAAGCCCCATGTCAAAGGTACGCCGTCCGGAGTGGTGATTATCGAATTATTGACCGCCTTTGCAAATGCTTGATTCCGGTATGTTTCGACTAACATGTGGACATTGGCTACGCAGATGTATTCGCTGCATTTGTCTTTGCTTGTCAGACTTATAATTCTGTCAACGAAATTGGTATAGGAACCAAGCGAAAGATCTATACTGACGAGTGTATGTTTACGCATTAGGAATTGTCTGAACTGTGATTTTTTACATTTGATTTCAGTACGAAACGTGTATTCGTAATAACGGATGACGCTTTTCCGCAAAGTCGCGCAGCAACGACATTTTATTAATCGTATGCTTTAGCATGCGGATTACCAGCCACATATCTGTTAAATCCCCGCAGGGACGACACTTAATTAACCAATTTAATAAAGCGTCGTCTCTGAGGGACTTTTTTCAAATCAGCCAAATTCGTTTTATTTTATTGTTGCATTGGATAATTAATAATTAACTATTAATTTTCCATCTCCGTATTCTCGTATTCCACCGTCTTCTTTTACGATATTCAACGAAGTATTGGTATCTATTACATAAAGGTGTGTATCGGAATTTTCCAAAATATTTTCGGTGGTCATCAGATTTTCCCAATGTAAATCTCTGATGTAATAATTGTTGTTTTTGTAAGTATTATCTGTTGCTGCCGGTACTGCGCCGAAATCGTGTAGCATTTTTTTTATAACAATCTCTTTCATTCGCTTTTCGGCGGCTTCGCGTTCGGATTGAACAATATCTTTTAACTGTCGGAACAACGTTTTTCCTTCAACTTTTCTTTGCCGGACTATGAAAGATGTCAAATTTTCGTTATACGGATTATCTGTAAATCCTATCAACTCGTAACTTGTTTCCGGAAATAAATAATTGTACAGTGAAATACGGTCATCCAAAAATTCAAGAGGAACATTGGAATGTTCTATTATTTTAATAACCGTTTTGTCTGGCATCAGATAAACATCTGCTTCTGCACCGCCTGTTTGTTCTACCGCATCGGCAATTAATCGCTCTATATCCAACGAAGAATACCATATATTTTCTCCATGTTTTTCCTTTTCTTCCGCATAAGATTTCAATACGATTTTCTGTTTACCCGCTTCTTTCTTTATGCTTTCATACGAGCCGCTTTGTCCGCTCTGAACAAAGCGATACTCTGTTCCAACGACAACGGACGCTTCGACATTTGTTCTGCCGCCCGTAATCCGGCCTGTCTCCTCCGCTCTATTAAGACGACTAAGTCGACTTGCTCCTTCTTCGATGGCTTTTGCCGTTTTAATGAGTTTGTCATAATCTATCACTTTTTTTCGTTAAAAAACACTTAATTTTTACGGTACAAAATTACTACTTTTACCGAATTTCCAAAAATTAATTTTTCGCTATTACAGAATTGTAAATAGCAATCAGTTGCGATAAATTCTGTTCCGGCGTATAATTATCCAAATAAGTTTGGTAAGCGTTTTTTGAAAATATTTCTTTTTCTGCCTGTGATTTATTTTGCCATTCTATTATTTGTATGAAAGTTACAAACATCATAATTAGCCGTTCGGGATGAATTCGGCATGACATTAACAGTGGAAGCACTGTTAAAAGGGAATGGTTTCGCATCATTTTCCGTCTAATATATTATTATTCTTTATTTTAGAACATATACTAAAATGATGTTGTGAAATATTTTTTAAATACATAAAAATGGATTCACCCGTTCTTATCAACGTTTTAAATATTATCTTTAAAGTCACAGCCTGATATTTTAAATACATATTAGGATTTATATAAACTCTGTCATAACCATTTTTTTTCATTTGGAAATAAAGACTATAATGTTCACAATAAACTTCTACTCTATTATCATTATTGAATATTAGTTGATATTCTATATTCTTAATGGCTTCATACCGATAAATCGCTAATCCTCCAAAAGCGGAGAAAACTCTTACAAGTGCATCTCCACAACAGATTTTACTATATTTAGATGCTCTCTTTTTTATTTTCTTTTCTGTTTGAGGTTCATTTTCTTCTCCTAATTCAACCAATGCGTATGCATCATGATACCGTCTTCTTAAATAAGGGGACAAAGAATATCCATAGGCGGTGATAGCATCCCATTCAGTATCTGATGAGAATGAAGATAAAATACTATCTAAAAATAATGTTTCAACATCTAAATCGACGACAAAAACATAATCCGGCGTCCAATTCATCGTTCTTAAATAAGAAAGATATTGATTACGAAAAAACACCATTTTCTCAATTCTCTTTCTACTGAAAAAAGGATTGCAAAACAAATCTTTAGATGAAGGAATTGTTTTGCCTGATATTAATCCTTCATTAAGTGATATATGGATTTTATCAGAACTTCTGTCGTCCTGCCATTTTTTTAATATTTGTTTTGTATTATCCTTACTGTCATTTTCATAAATAACAACTTTGTAATCTTGTGCTTTATCGCATAAAGAATTGATAACAGGTATATTTTTTTTTAGCCCTTTTTCTGAATTTCGGACTATACCACATACAACTATAAATGATTTAGATAATTGTTTCATATATTTGGAGTTTCATCTGTTCAATATTTCTATGTAATCCTTTAATCGCTGATAATGCCTTACTAACTTCGTGATACTTTTCTTAGTTTCCAACGCCAATTTTGCATTGACAAAATCCGCTAAATAATCATTCCAATTTTTTATATCGAACGAATTGAAATAAAAGTCAATCCATCGCCTGTTTTTCTGCAAAACAGTTTCAATAGATTCTTTCGGGAAAAGTAAAAAAGCCGGCTGGAAAATATAAGTAAACAAGTCATATCCCAAAGGTCGGACAGTTGCCATTTCCCAGTCAATCAATCGTAAAATTCCTTCGTTTTCCAAAAAATTCCATGGACAATAATCCCCGTGCGACATCGAAGTGTGCAAACCATTGTTGGCATTATCAGTGAAATTCAATTGGGTTAACCGGATAGTTAATGCAATAACCTCTTCGGTCAGCTCTGTATTTTCAACCCGTTTACCTTTAATGTACTCTGTTTTCAGATAAACATAATCTGGCGTTATACGAGAGTCCAGCAAAAGCGGAGTAAATCCCGACCCGTTCAATTGCTTCAAGATGTTGATTTCATTTTTACTTAATTCCATAGCCTGCGGTTTTTGAGAAAATTTTGCAAAAAACGGCTGTTGAGTTTGATTGTCGAAACCTAAAATAGAAATCTTTTGCTCCTCTCCGGGAGAGCCCATGTTAAACGACATCAAAGCCTTTGTTCCTGCTATTTCTTTTATCAACGTATATGGAAAATCCAGATCCTTTTCATCTACGGCATTTATATTTCTGACGATTTTGCTGTTTCTAAACAAACACCAGTATATTTTTGCTGCTTTTCCTCCATAAGGACTGTATAAACCATACATATACTGTTGGTTTTTGCGCAAAGACGGAAAATAGTATGAAGTAGTGAAGGTTTTGAATTTATACAGTTTCATTTTTATGAACTATGCTATCGTAAATCGTATTTATGGTTTCCGCTTTTTTATCCCATGCAAAGTCTTTTGCCCGCAACAAAGCTCCACGCGCCAAATCAACACGGAGATCATCGTTTTCAAATAAAAAATCTATAGCCTTGGCAAAGTCTGTCACAACTTGTTTTTTTGAACGAACAGGTATTTTGATGCCGCATTTTT
>JAIRLY010000123.1 GCA_031259075.1 Dysgonamonadaceae bacterium
GAAAAATCAAATTCAAGCATGGCGTAGCTGCCTCTTTCCGGCGTCGGATGTTTGCCGATATACAGGTTGCCGAATACCTGCTCGAAGCCGTCTTTGCGGTTGAGGTCGTAATAATTGTAGAGCATCGTAAGAAACAGCGTCTTTCCGAATTTGCGAGGACGGATGAAAAATTGGTTGGGGTTAGATTCGTTTTCCAGCGCTTCTATAAATCGCGTCTTGTCGATATAGGCGTAATCGCCCGTTATGACATCTCTGAAATCCGATTTGCCGTAAGGCAAACGTTTGAATACTCTCTTTTCCATTGTGTGTAATTATCGGTGAATAAAACTGCCCGTAAAGATAACGTATTTTTATGACATCATCCTTTTCTTTGCACTTTTTGGTCAATTTATTTTTGATTGGAACGGTAACCTGGTTAAAAAACTGGATTTAGGCCATCCTGTGCAAGAAATAGCTATAGACAGTTATAGTAATCTATTGTACAGTATGGATGCCGAAGAAGATAAATTATACTGTTTAGATTTGGATCGATTAAACATGAAATAAATATGCATATTGAAGGCGATTTTTATTGCTGTCCGGGGGAAAATGCCTAACTTTGCATCAATTTATAAAAATTAAAGAATACAAGGCATGAAACAGACATTTATTGCTATCATTTTTCTCCTTTTGCTTGCTGCAGGATGCAAGAAACAGGAAACCGTAGTAACAGGACATATCTCCGGCAAATTGAAAGATTCCCTGCTGTTTATATCCAACCCGATGAACGGTACTTCTTTTTGGGGGTTTGCCGATACGTTAAGCGTAAATGCAGATGGACGGTTTGAGTGGAAAACGACATTGAAAAAGCCGGTAATGGCTAATCTTTGGGGAATTGTGAAAAATCAATATACGCTACTGTTAGAGCCGGGCGGTCGATATCATATAGAATTAGACAGCGAACAGGGGATGCAACAAATATCAGGCCCGAACGAAAAAGGAGGGATGTTTTATGCCTCGTTGCCCAACCCTTGGCATATTCAGGAATCGACCCGGTCGTTTTGGAATGATCCGTCGTTACCGTCCATTAGCGAACAGATCGAAAAAATGAAGAATGACGAGTGGGCGCAATGGAAAGAGTTGGCAGACCGGAAAGAAATATCGCCGTCTTTCATTCGACTCTGCCGGGCAGACAGGGATTGCTATTATGCCTCTTTGGAAGCATATACAAGCAATATCCATTTATATCGTATCATGGACAAGCCTGAAGCCGACTCCATCCTCCAACAAAAACAAGCCCTTATAGACAATCTGGAAAGGATCTACAAGCAATACCCTCCGGAAGACGAATCGCTCACTGTTTCTTCTTTCTGGCCTGACTATGCCGATACGTATCTCACATTCAAATTACTCTCCCGGCTGAATTTCAAGGCAGACAGCCTTCGGTCAGCCAAGGAAAAAGGGATTTATCATACGTTCCGGTTACAGGAAGGAAAAAAATACCTGAAAGGAAAAGCGCTCGAATATTTTGAAGCCCGCTATTTCTTTATTGAAGCCTTTCAGCAGGAATTTGAGATAGAATTTATCGCTTTGTTCGAGCAGTTTAATAAAGATTTCCCCCAAAGCGGATATACCGGATATATCAAGCCGCTTATCGACGACATCGTCCAATATCATCAAATTATCTCGCAACCTTTTGAAAAGGCTGTATTTATAGACCATTACGAAACCATCCATACGCTCGAAGAAGCCCTCCGACCGCTTCGCGGAAAGAAAGTATATGTGGATGTCTGGGCTACCTGGTGCGGCCCCTGCAAGGCGGAATTTAAACATAATGAGGCGCTGGCGACGATTCTCGAAAAAGAAGACATTCAAAAACTGTATATTTCCATCGACAAGGACAGGAATCATCAACAATGGCTGGACAATATCAAGTATTTCCGTCTGGAAGGGCGCCACATTCGTGCGGACAGCATTTTTTCGCACAATCTGATGAAACTTTATTCGAAAAATAAAGATGAAATCATGATCGCCATTCCATGGTATATTCTGGTGGACGAAGAGGGGAATATTGTGAAAGAACATGCAAAGTCGCCGAGCGCCCTCATTAAAGGCGAAAGCCTGTATGAATGAATTAGAAAAATATTTATCCGAAACAAAACAACAGAACAATAGAGATTTATCAATATTTGGCCGAGCGCTTTTATATTGTAATTTTGCTATTGGTAATGATTTGAGAAATATTTATAAAGCAATTATATAATTTTATATTTATGAATAAATCAAAAGTAAAACATTTATTGTCAACCGGATTATTAAAAATATCCGATGTGTTAGAAATTGTTGACGCTCTTAATATGGGAGGATGTGCAATAATACCGACTGATACGGGATATTTGATAGCTTGTGACGCGACTAATGATGTGGCGATACAAAATGTTTTTAATATCAAAAAGCGGAAAAATAACAATCCCATTCATGTATGCGTCGGCTCTGTAAATCAAGCGTATAAAGTTGGAAAATTTACTGTAAAAGCAAAAAGATTATTGGATACGTATTGTCCCGGGGCTATTTCTATTATTGTTCCGAAACAGGAATGGGTCTCGGATTTGCTTATTGCCAATACAGGTAATATTGGAATAAGAATACCGGACGAACCGTGTATTCTACAAATTTGCAATGAACTGGATAAACCAATTACGGCAACCAGTGTAAATTTCGCAGAACAGCCGCCGTTGTCTAATTTTTCGGAAATCCTCAATCTTTTTGAAAGCAATGTGGATTATTTAGTAGAATCGAACAAAGACACATTTTTAGAGTCATCTACAGTTGTCAGGATTATAAAAGATAAAATCGAAATTTTAAGAAAAGGGCCTATTCCTGACAGTTCAATTTTTGAAACGGCTAATAATACGACAACTTATTCTGATTGTAGAGAATGGACTTAATTCTTCCGATAAAAGATCTATGCCCAACAACGTATCCAATCGTTGCTATTCTTCTTCTTCGTCTTCAATTACCTGGAAACCGACTTTTGCCGCGCTCATTGCCGTAAATATGCCGAACGCATTTTGGATGGCGCTTGATGGATTTGCCAGGTCGGTCGAACTGATGCGTTCGTACAGGTCAACATAATCTTTATTGAC
>JAIRLY010000131.1 GCA_031259075.1 Dysgonamonadaceae bacterium
AATGTAGTGGTTAATGCCGATGTTTTGGAAGTGCTAAAATATGTTCCCGACGAAAGCGTACATTTGACTTTTACTTCGCCTCCCTACTACAATGCCCGCGACTATACCAATTATCCAAGTTATCAGGCATATTTGGAGTTTTTGGATAAAGTTTTTCAGGCAACGCACAGGATTACGAAAGAGGGTCGATTTTTGATAGTTAATAATTCGCCCATAATTATTCCGCGTGTAAGCCGTTCTCATTCGAGTAATCGTTATGGTATTCCTTTTGATTTGCACCCGTATCTCGTCAAAAACGGATGGGAATTTATTGATGACATAGTTTGGCTAAAACCCGAAGCAAGCGTAAAAAATCGCATTGGCGGATTTATGCAGCACCGTAAACCATTAGGCTATAAGCCAAATTCCATAACCGAATATTTAATGGTTTACAGAAAATCAACCGAAAAATTATTGGACTGGAACATTCGCAGTTACGATTATAAAACTGTTGAGGACAGCAAAGTTGCAGATGGTTACGAAACAAGCAATGTATGGAGGATTGATCCGTGTTTTGATAAAGTACATTCGGCAATTTTTCCTGTTGAACTCTGCAAGCGTGTAATTCAATATTATTCCTACAAAGGCGATTTGATTTTCGATCCTTTTGGTGGAAGTGGGACGGTTGGAAGAACGGCAAAAGCGTTAGACCGATTATTTTTCCTGACCGAACAGGAACCAAAATACTTTGAATATATGCAATCGAAACAAAAAGATGGACAACTATTTAAAGAACATAAAACTCAATTCTTAACATTAGAACAATTCAAAAACTCAGTAATATGACACTCACTGACCAAATAGTTAAAAATATCATTATCCGTTTGATAAAATCGCAGGACTATCGTATTGAAATCGTTAACCTTATCAATGCAGAGTTTTTACAATTCGCAGTAGATTTTTTCAAGAAAATTGCCAATGCCAAACTCAACTCTGAAGACATTACGATTGATTGGTACAAAAATGCTTTTATGAATGAAGAGTTGCCGTCTGATGAGATTGCAATAAATTCAGGACTGAACAGGAAAACAATAAGCAATATGTACGGAACAGCGACTAAAACAATTGTAATTGAGGCT
Organism: Dysgonamonadaceae bacterium; assembly: GCA_031259075.1. Classification (GTDB taxonomy): domain Bacteria; phylum Bacteroidota; class Bacteroidia; order Bacteroidales; family Azobacteroidaceae; genus Azobacteroides. The sequence continues at coordinate 1,119 of JAIRLY010000131.1, forward strand.
GCAAATGAACATTTTGAATCGCTTTACCAAAGCATTCAGGCGCTTGTTGAAATGGAAAAAGAAATTGACCTGACTTTAACAATCAAAATGAAAAGCGTAAGCGTTGATTTGAATGTAAGCGAAAGTTTAATTGTAATAAATACTTTGGCAGTAAAACGCGCTGCTTTGCGAGGTGGCTTGTGGAGTACAGCAGGCAAAAGCGCCGAAAAATATCTAATGCTGACTTTGTGCAGGTTATATCAAGTCCCTGAAACGAATTATAATGCTGCCCATTTTGTAAAAGACAAAGGCAAAAAAGTTGATAGAGAAATCGATTTTTATCTTTTGAATAATGGAAAAGAATACTTATGCGAAATAAAATTGATGGGCAAAGGCAATCCCGAAAGCGCTGACGCAATTATTGCAAGAGACAGTAATGTTTTTGTTGCCGATACGCTTTCGCAACAGAATAAAAATCAATGTGACCAATTAGGTGTCCATTGGGTTGCTTTAAGAGATAAAGATGGATACAAGCGATTTGGTTTGGCTCTCGAAAAATTGGGCATTTCGCACGCAGATTACAAAGGTAATTTAGACGTGGATTTACTTGAAATATTGAATGAACTATTTTAATATCCGGACTTTCACACTCTAATTTTTTCAAATCGCATAATGCTTCCCTCCATATACATCGCGCTGAACGGGCGTGTAGAACAAAGATATTCACACGCATTGCATCCGATGCATAATTCCTTATCTGAAACAGCAACATAATCAAGAGAAAGAATACTACGGCGATAATTCGTACCAAAAAAGATGTGCAAAAGTATAAAAAATTACGAAATTTGACCGTCTGTATCGAAAATGGACATATTTGTCCTTATTATGGGCATTAACGTAAGGATTTATACCGTATTTTTGCGTTCGAATTACAAAGAAATAAAAATGATTTGTTCAGTAACAGTTTTATCTTATAAAAAAATATCTCCGGATTGTCGGAAAACATTTCTCCGTCATTCGGAAACATTTCTTTGTCTTCCGGAAATGTTTCTGCGTCTCTCGGAAACCTTTCTGCGTCTCTCGGAAATGTTTCTGCGTCTCTCGGAAACCTTTCTCCGTCGCTCAGAAATGTTTCTCCGTCGCTCAGAAACCTTTCTCTATCGCTCGGAAACCTTTCTCCGTCGCTCGGAAACCTTTCTGCGTCTTCCGGAAATGTTTCTGCGTCTTCCGGAAATGTTTTTCCGTCGTTCGGAAATGTTTCTCCGTCGTTCGGAAACCTTTCTGCGTCTTCCGGAAATGTTTCTCCGTCGCTTGCAAATATCAGTATTCACCTTTAAAATAAAAGAATCATGAGTAAAAAACAGGATTACATTCCCAAGAAAGATTCGGAATTGGTGGTATGGAGCGCCAATTTCACGGAGCAGATAGAAACTAATGCCGCGACATGGGGTATCCCGCCCGACGAAGT
>JAIRLY010000147.1 GCA_031259075.1 Dysgonamonadaceae bacterium
TTGCAATCCCGCTTACGATAACTACAGTGGAGCGGAATTTGGAAGATTTCACGTATTATTTTACCGAGGGGGCTAATTCGGCATTTTTTGTTGAACAAACGGAAGAAGCAAGCCCTGCCATCAATACCCTTACGTGGAACATTTGGTTTGCACCGCCATTGGAATTACATGGACCTACGGCATACTATGATACGCTTGTGGTCAGTCATAAAACTTTTCCCGACCTGATTTACAGAATTCCAACTCAGGGTATCGCCATACCTATTTTGGCAGATCCTTCGCCTGTGTTTTTTGGGAAAGTAGATGTAAATACTATAAAAACGTTATCGGTAACAATTAAAACAGGTGAAGCCATTGATGCTTTCTCGATTGAGAGTGATTCTTTGGATTATTTCTCTGTTCAGGCAGGTGAGCCATGGGATCCTGAGGAAGGCGGCGAACTCCTGGTGACTTTTGCACCTGAATCGACAGGGTCGTTCGCTGCGCTTCTGGTAGTGGCCGGAGAAGCGGGCGATACGCTTCGTGTCATTTTGGAGGGCAAAGGATGGGACCTGCCGGTAATTTCATCCGATACGGATTCATATGATTTTGGCGAGGTGTCTGTAGGGGAACGGGTGGTCAGCGATCCGATTTTGGTTGTTTTAACTAACCCTGTGAGTCATTTGACGGACCCTGGCGCTTTCTTTTTCGCAGATCCGGACGATATTTTTAGACTGGAAACATTGCAATTGGCTCCTTATACAAACATTGACAGTGTCTATATTACCATTTCTTTTACTCCAGTAAACGCGATAGAGTATCCTAATACACTTATCGTTCAAGCCGAGGAAGCAGAGAACTTTAAGATTGAATTGTTCGGAACAGGCACAAACGGACCCCTACCACCCGTACCGCCTACGCCGGCTGCATCTCCGCAGCAGGCTACCGCTATTTCCGGCCCGGAAACTGCGGCTCCGGCTCTGTCGGTCAAAGACGGCGATATTATTGTTTCCCGTGCGCCTGCCGGTAGCTCCATACAGGTGTATAACCTGCAAGGGAAAGCGCTGAAAACGCAAACGGTAAGTTCCGGTACGGAAATCCTGAATACGGCTTCCTTTCCACGAAGCGTCTATATTGTATTGGTAAATGACCGGAAAGAGGTTATTCTCAGACAGAAAGTAATATTATAATTTATGAACCGGAGAGGCTGTTTCAGGATAGAATTCTTTAAAAACTTCAGGAAATTTGAAGACTTTAAGGTCTTAAAAGATTTTAATTACTTTAAGAACTCACTGAACTTAATAGATTTAAATTCTCCGAAAAAGATTCTGCGTGAAGCAGCCTCTTTTTTATTAATAAAAAAATGAGAAAAAAAATACAACTCTTTTTAATACTGGCTCTCTTGTTATGCGCACCGGCGGTAAGTTTCGCTAAAACGGTTTGGGTAACCAACGCCGACGCTACAGGAACGGGGTCTTTAGCAGGGGTAATTACCGCGTCTACTACGGTAAACGACGATACCATTAAGTTTGATACGTCAACCTGGGGCGACAACCGCACAATTACCGTTTCCGCTTCGATTGCATTAACTAAAAGCCTTGTCATTGACGGGGAAGAGAACAATATCATATTATCGGGAAATAACAGCGTGGGGATATTTAGTTCCGGTACCAGTAATCGTATAATTTCTATTTCCAACCTGACTTTCCGGGATGGAAATAGAGCAAGCGGTGGCGCTATATCGTTTACTGGCAGTGGTAACTATACGTTTACCAATGTACGCTTTCTAAACAACAATGCAACAACCAGGGGCGGTGCAATAAGTAGTACGGGCACATTAACTGTTAATAACTGCTATTTTTCAGGGAATAAGTCTACGGGCAGTTATGGCGGCGGCGCTATTAGCACCTCTGCCGGCACTATAATCGTCTCCAATTCAATATTTGAAAACAATTCGGCGACCACTCGCGGCGGAGCGATTTCGGGCCTCAATATTACTGTAACCGGTTCCGTATTTAAAAACAATACAGCAACAACGTATGGCGGTGCTATCGCCATGACGAGTACGAGTGGCATTGTTCTGAAAGCAAAGCTTCTTGCCAATACGTTTATCGGAAACAGCAGCACGAATGCAACCAATGGCGGCGGCGTTTTTGGTACAAACTCTACAGAAGGCAACGTCCTGCTTGCTGCCAATATTTTCCAGAACAATACCTCCGCCTCCGGCGCGGCTTACAATGAATTTTACCGTGCAGACGAGGCTTTTGCAATCACTTCGGCAGGTTATAACGTATTCAAAGGCGCGGCTGTTCCCGCCGATACCTGGACAAGCGCCGCGACCGACGCTTTCGATGTGAACGAAATTGTAGACATCGCCAGCTATCATGTCTATCCTGCTTCGGTAGCAGCCAATATTATTCCGGCAAATGTGGCTACGCCGCTTATTGAAGACCTGCCGTGGCCGGCAACCGATGTCTACGGCAACCCGACCGCTTACGGCACGGCTACCCAACATGCAGGAGCGGACCAGACTGTGACGGCGCTGCAAGGCATTATTGCCGAGCAGCCGGAGGTTTATCAAAATGAAGTGGAAAAAAACATCGGCGTATCCCTGGTCGGCACACCTGCGCTTTCTTTTGAGGATATCGGCTTTGTTCTTCCGTCGGGACTGGCGTTTACGGAAGCTTCTGCTGCGCTGAAAGAAGGCTCGATCTTTTCTCTTTCAAACGTTGCTGTCGGCAATAGCGACAACGGCACAGATACCCGCCTGCAACTGACGGTCAACTTTGCGCCTGCAGCCGAACAGGAATATACCGACACGCTGACCATCAGTGCAGCCGGGGCTTACGATTTTGTGATTCCCCTGCGCGGCACGGGTATTTCGTGGACAGTCGCTCCGGTCGAATTGCAAAGTTTCGGCGACATATATGCAGGGTATAGCTCCGAAGCACAAACGCTTACTGTTACCGGTTCAAACGCTTCCGGCGCGTTTTCCTATTCGTTGAAAAGCGGTCAAACCGCCGTATTCCCCGTTACGGAAACGGAAGCTTACAGCGCCGAAACAGGCGGTAATCTCTCTGTCCGATTTGCACCACAAACCGCAATATTTTACCGGGATACGCTCGTTATCAGCAGCGCGGGCAGCGCACGCACTTACGAAAGAGCGCTGGAGGGCAATGGATTGCCGCGATCGGTTGTCACTTCCGACCCTGCCTCAATTGATTTTGGGCGGGTAGTTATCGGGATGTCGAAGAACGAAACCGTAACCGTTACGTTGGCCGATCCGGTTGAGCCGCTTACGGCGTCTGATTTTTCGCTGGCTACCGGAAAATTCGCTATCGTATCGGTTGAGACGGTCAGCACAGCTTCTTCCACGACAGCCGATGCAGTGGAAGTGACGCTTTCCTTTACGCCCCAGGCAGTGCAGGAATATTTGGATACGCTGATTGTCCGCGCCGCGTATGCGGAAGAATACTGCATCCCGTTGAGCGGCGTCGGCTTCAAGCCTGTTGTTACTTCCGATCCGGCTTCGCTTGATTTCGGATGGGTCGTTACCGGTGCGTCGAAGAGCGCAACCGTAACCGTCACTCTGACCGATCCGGTTGAACCGCTGACGGAGTCTGCCTTTTCGCTGGCTGTAGCCGCAGAAGGGATTTTTGAAGTATCGGTTGCAGCGGTTAGCGAAGCGCCTGCTGCGGAAGCCGATGTAGTGGAAGCGACCATTGTTTTCTACCCGCAGGCAGACGTCGACTACCTGGATACGCTGGTCGTCCGGGCCGGTTATGCCGACGAATACCGTATCCCGCTGAGCGGAACGGGTGATGTTTCAGGATGGAGCGACAACCCGCTGAGAAACGACCGGATTACGTTCGGAAGGCCGGTCTACTACGAATTTGAAACATTCAAAGACGGATCGGCGCGGTTTGTATTTCTTTCGTCACCCAACAACAACCGGGGCACTTCGCTGCAAACGGTGGACAACGAGGGCGTCAAACTCTTCCCCGATACGGGAAAACTGATCACACGGGAAAGAACCTGGTCGACGGTTTGGGTCAACGACCTGCTGTTTGTAGACAATGAAGGCAATTCGATTATCGCTGCTTCCGATCTTCGGCGTACTGACGGGAGCGACGAAAGTTATACCTTGTACAAAGTCTCTCCAACCGGGGAATCCCTCTGGAACGAAAACGGTATCGACCTGAACCGGGGAACGGTCTACGGACTTATCGCCAAACTGGGTGCCATCCAGTTGGAAGACAGTAGCTACGTCTTTACCTGGATGAGTCAAAATGGGAGCGATCGCAACATCATAGAATTGCAACGCCTCTCCAAAAACGGGGAATTTCTGTGGGAAAACAACGTGGTCTTGCAGGAAGGCGGTGTTGCATACGATAATCCCCGCCTGGTCAATGCCGGGAACAATCAGTTTACCCTGGTCTATACCCGTGCAAATGCGATCCGGGCAAGAAAATTCGACAGCGCGGGCGCTTCCCTCTGGACGGAAGACGCGAACATCTACAGTGGCGCCGATTTTCCGACTTATGCAGCCCTGAATACGATTATCAACGTTGCGGCGGGTCCCGAAGGCAGCGTTTTTGTCGGCTGGTATGACTTCCGTATCAGCGGACTCAAGGAAACGCCCTATATTGCCCACGTGAAAGCGGACGGCTCGCTGGGTTTCCTCGGCGGCGCCAACGGGGAGAGACTCTCCTATTCCGAGAAACGGGTCTTTTCTCCGAAAATCGTGTATGACGCGAAAACCAACAGCGTCTATGCTGCTTTCAGGGAAACCAACGACAAGGAGACCGACCTGTGGCTCGTGATACAGAAAATAGCGCTGGACGGCGACTTGTCCTGGGGAACGGACGGGATACGGATTGACAGCATTTTGGCTACCGGTGCGACACTGCCGTCCTACGCAGTTCAGCCGGGCGGCGAAGGCCGGTTTGCCGTATTCTACCTGATTTCCGGAGGTCAGAAAAAAGGAGTGGGCCGCGTGGCGCTGATAGACGGCGAAACAGGCGGTTATGTTTGGGAAAACGAAAAAGTAGGATTTTCTACCGTCGAGGGTCTGAAATCCAATTTGCAAACCGGCCCGCCGGCCGAAAACCGGTCGTGGGTTGTTTCCTGGGAAGAGTCGCGGGGAAACGAGGCGGCATCCGATCCGTCGATTTACGTGCAACGCATCAATTTCGACGGATCGCTGGGTAAACGAATGGTCCCGCCTTGCGCAGTTCCGTTCGGTTTGGAAGCCTCCGGCATAACATCCGCTTCGGCCATCCTCAGTTGGGACGCCGCCGACGCTAATGTTAGCTGGGATTTGCGCTACGGCATCGAAACGAATGTTCTTGAAGATGTTGTCTACACTTTTGTTGACGGCCTGACGGAAAAGAGCTACCTGCTTCAGAATTTGGAACCGGAAACGGCTTACGTCTGGGGAGTAAGAGCTTCCTGTGAGGAAGGCGATCCGAGTGATTATGTTGCCGGCGACGCTTTCAGTACGCTCACTACAGGTATCGGCACGGTAAAAGGCGCTGCATGGAGTGTCTTTGCTTCGGGAAAGATAATCAACATCTTGAATCCGAGCAGGACAGGCATCGACCGCATCCGCCTGTACGACCTGAACGGCGCACTGTTGAAAGATTATCGCGTTCAAACGAACGAAAATGTCCTGATAACTGCACGGCCCGACTGGGGAACGCTTGTCGTGAGGGTAGAAGGAAATGGGACGCCGGTTACGTCCAAAGTGATAATTAAGAGAATGTAAAATGTAAAACGGGGGGCGGAGACTGACATTTTCTTCGCTCCCATTTTGTATTTTGCATTTTCGGAGAATATGCAGTTTTCATAACCGCAGGTTGATGACCTGTGGTTATGAAAATTACTTCCTTGCCGATGGATTATATCCTTGAATACTAATCCTGTTCTCCCGTCCAAAACTTTGCGGGTATGCGATACGCTAATTTGCTGTATTTTCTCTTTTGGGTGCTTATGCAGCTTGTCTAAATATCTGTAAATTTTATGCAATTCGACATCCTCGTCAAAGTAAGATTTCAAGTAATCCACCGTCCCCACCTTACTCGCGGGTGGAGAAAAGGTAATAGCGTTTTGCCGTTTAACACTTCATTCTCAAATGAAATACAGTTATTTATAATAATTGTTATTCGGCGGCGAAGCCAACAATTCTTTTACGGGATTTACCAGATAAATTCTCTTGCTTGCTCGTGTGAATGCCGTATAGAGCCACCGGTAAAAGTCTGTTCCCAAATATTCTTTCGGCACGTATGCCAAATCCAGAAACACATTTTTCCATTGTCCGCCTTGCGCTTTATGACAGGTAACTGCATAGGCATATTTTATCTGAATGGCATTATAAAAAGGATTTTCCTTTATTTTTTGCATTCTTTCTTTTTGGGTTGTTAAATGTGCATAATCTTCCCCTGTATTGTAAAACAACTTGTCGCTTAATTCTTTTGGTAAAGCCGCCGAATTGGTGTGAAGTGATTCCAAAAGAATTTTCACATCCATTTCGACATCATAATCCGGAAAATAAACGGTAAGGTCGCAAAAATGAAAATCGTATAATTCTTGTGTTTTACGGATTCGTTTTACTTCCATAATATCGCCGTTAGCAATAAAATCCATTTCTTTCGTATTTTTCACCCAATAATAATTATTTTTGGCAACTATGAGTAAATCGCCGGTCGAAAGTTCCTCTTCCCGCCAAAGAATGCGGTTTCGGATACCGGTATTGAAAATATTCGTTCTTTTATTGGAACGGGAAATGACGATTGTTTCTTCCAATCCATCTTGTGTATAAGCATCTTCAATCGCTTCTATTAATTCGTCGCCTTGTATAACTTTCACATCCGGATATTTTTGAGTCTGTATTTGAGGAAAAACGAATACATTTCCATCGTCGATAGCATTTCTTAAAAGCGTTACATTCATTAAAATACCGGACATTTCTGCTTGACGAACGACTTGGGTCAATGTGATTTGCCGGACGTCTAAATTGTATCCGCTCAAAACGGATGAGTCTAAAGCGGGACTTTCGGGCCGGGAAACCGGCGGTAATTGAGCGGAATCGCCCAATAAAATCAGCCGGCAACCGTCTCCGCTGTACACATAACGAATTAAATCGTCCAGTAACCGGCCGCTTCCAAAGCTAAACGAATCCAATCCGTCGTTGGAAATCATCGAAGCTTCATCTACGATAAATAAAGTCTGTTTGTGCAGATTATCCGCTTGAACAAATCCGTCCGGTTCGTTCGAAAACGTTTTTTGACGATAAATCTTTTTATGAATAGTGTACGCATTTTGACCGGCGTAAGCGGCGAAAACTTTAGCGGCCCGACCGGTTGGAGCTAATAAAACCGATTTTTGTTGAAGTTCGTTCATCGTTTTTACCAAAGCTCCCACTAAAGACGATTTTCCGGTTCCGGCATATCCTTTCAGTAAAAACAGCGATTCGGCGTTCCGGTCAAATAAAAAATCGCTTAACTGCTCTAAAGCCAAATTCTGTTCGTCCGTAGGAGTGAAAGGGAATTTCTTCTTAATTTGTTCTAAAAAGAATTTATTTATCATCGCAAAGTTATCAAAAGAGTACGTAAAGGTAGCTCTTTTTTTATTTATTTGTATGTAATTGGAAAATTTAATGCTATCTTTGTCTACAGAAATAGCCCTTAAAAATCTAAATCACATGAAGCGCCCGATAAAAATACTGGTTTGTTTCCATCTTTTATTACTGAATTTCAATTGTTTGTTCTCGCAAACTACAAAATTATATTCTACCGAACAAGGTTTATCCAATAGTCTCATTAACCGGATATATCAGGATAAAAAAGGATTTATATGGGTCGCAACGGAAGACGGGTTAAATAAATTTGACGGAAATAAATTTGTCGTCTATCGAAAAATACAAGGCGATTCTACTGCTTTGAAAAATAATTATGTCCGAACCTTGTTTGAAGACCGGTGCGAAAATCTTTGGATTGGCTGTATCGATGGATTGATGATATACGACCGTAACACTAATTTGTTTCATGAAATTGAAATTTACGACGGAGAAAATACCCGTATCTATCCGCATATTACTTCTATTATCGAAAGAAAGAATGGCGATTTGTGGTTGGCGACCTCCGGATCAGGACTGTTTTCCATCAAAAAAGGGAAAAAAACAGCCAAATTAGAAACGCAGTTAAGCGAAAGTTTATGCAGCCGCTTCTTAACCGTTGTTTACGAAGATTCGGAAAATCGGCTTTGGATCGGCTCCGAAAACAGCGGACTGAATGTCTATTCTTTCCATACAAAAAAATTAGATGCCTATACCGTTTCTTCCAAAGCAGGGAAACGAATTACAAATGATGCTATTTCAGCTATTTGCGAAGGCGAAAACGGAACTGTTTTTGTGGGAACTCTAAACGGCGGTTTGAATAAATTTGAAACGAACGATATGATAATCCGCCCTGTTTACGACCGGAACGGCAATAAGCAATTGCCAATAAAAACATTGATTTTTAATGAATCAAAACAATTATTCGTTGGAACAGACGGTTACGGAATGAAAATATATAATGCGGAATCGGAAATACTCGAAACTTACGAACCCATTTCATCTTTTCCTTTTAATTTTTCCAAAGTTAAAATACATAGCTTATTAGAGGATAAAGATGGAAATATTTGGGCCGGAATGTTCCAAAAAGGAGTGTTTTTCATGCCGGGAAAACCGAATGGATTTAAATACTACGGCTACAAATCGTTCCGTAAAAACAGCATCGGCTCCAATTGCGTAATGTCTATTTATAAAGATAAAAACGGCATTATCTGGGTGGGTACAGACAACGACGGTCTATATGCAGTCAATGAACAGACCCAGCAAGTCCGGCATTTCGAAAATATCGATCATCCTTCTTCCGTTCCCAATACGATTACATGTATAGAAGAAAGCAGCCATGGGAAATTGTGGCTCGGCTCTTACCTGAATGGTTTTGTTTTATTTGATAAGCAAACGGGAAAATGTGATTACATCAATAACCGATCAAACCACAAAGTCTATTGTATGGTAGATGATCGAAAAGGCGGCTTATGGATCGGTACGTATGGAGAAGGTTTGTATAAGTTCGATATTGCTTCGCAATCTCTTGCCGCCCATTATTACCAATATAGAGAAGGTGATAAAGGATTGTCCAACAACTGGATTAACTCGTTAGTTTACGAAGAAGAACTGTTATGGATCGGCACATACAACGGCTTAAACTGCTTAAACACAAAAACAAATACGTTTCGTAGCTATGAACAGGAAAATTTAAACTTATCCCGTAAGATTATCTTTTCGCTCAAAAAAGATAAGTGCGGAAACATTTGGATCGGTACAAACGAAGGCTTGGCCTGTCTGAACAAAAAAACGGAAGAAATAAAAATGTTTACCGTTCACGACGGACTGTCCAACAACGTAATTTGCTCTATAGAAGACGACGAAAAGGGTAATATCTGGGTGAGCACGCTTTCCGGTATTTCCAAATATTCTCCAAAAGAAAACGAATTTACAAATTATTATACTTCCGACGGCTTGCAGGGAAACGAATTTAGTAGAGGCGCTCATTTTAAATCGGAAGACGGTGAAATCTTTTTTGGAGGCACCAACGGAATCACCGGCTTTAATCCGAAAGATATTCATTCGAAAAAGAAAAAATTAAACGTCTATATCACCGATTTTTATTTGTTCGGAACCCCTGTGTACAAAAATCAACGGTCGGGAAAGAAAGAAATATTAGACCAACCGATCATCAATGCTTCTTCTATTTCATTAGCTTCAGGAGATAATGTATTCAATTTCGATTTTTCTACTTTAGAATACGACAATCCGGAAGGTATTTCATACCGTTGCCGTCTCGAAACGTTTGACGCGGATTGGGTGATCTTGCCTCAGGGAATAAACCGTATCACCTACACCAATCTTAGCCCGGGTAAATACAGATTTTTGTTTCAGGCTACCGACAAAGAAAATAAATCGGAAATTAAAAGCATTGAAATAACCATTCGGCCTCCCTGGTATCTCACCGTGTGGGCAAAATGTATTTATGCCGTTCTTTTTTTATCTATCCTGTACACTATATACAGTTACATATTTTCTCGAATCAAGCAACGAAACGAAATGCTTCGTCTGGAACATGCCGAACAAATCAACGAGGCCAAATTACAGTTCTTTATCAATATTTCACATGAAATAAGAACGCCTATGACTTTAATTATGGGGCCTTTGGAAAAATTGTTGACGGAAAACAAAAATGAAACATTGTACAATTCTTATTTATTGATTTACCGGAACGCTCAACGAATCTTACGTTTAATCAACCAATTAATGGATATCCGAAAAATAGACAGAGGACAAATGCACTTGAAATCAAGGGAAACAGACATGGTCGGCTTTATCAAAGACATTATGCAGGCCTTTGAATATATGGCTAAAAAGAAAAACATCGCTTTTGAATTTAATCCCTCAATGCCGGTTTTAAAAGTCTGGGTAGATTTGAACAATTTTGATAAAATTCTATTTAATGTCTTTTCCAATGCTTTCAAATTTACTCCCAATAATGGTCAAATAACCGTTGAACTGACAACAGGAATCGATCATTCTACTGCAGGACCCTTAAAACACCATTTTGAAATCAGAGTACTTGATACGGGAATTGGCATCGACGAAGAAAAAATTAACAAAATATTCGAACGCTTTTATCAAATCAATAGCGAAATTACAAATTCTAATTTCGGAACCGGTATCGGCTTACATCTCGCCCGCTCGTTAGTGGAATTACAACACGGAATTATTTATGCGGAAAACCGGACGGACCAAACCGGTAGTTGTTTTATTATTCGAATGCCTATGGGAAATGCTCATCTGAAAAACGATGAAATGGAAATTATCCCGGCAGAGGCTTTTTTGGAAACTTTTGCTTATTCTCAAAAAGATGATTTATTCGACGTCGAAAGCGAACCGGATGATATACCCAACGTAAAAGCGAAAACAAAATACCGGATATTGATTGCGGAAGATGATATCGAAATTAATAATTATATTAAAACCGAATTAGCTCCATTATACAAAATCAGCCAAACGACAAATGGAAAAGAAGCGCTGGAATTTGTCCTGAAAGAAAAACCCGACTTGGTAATTAGCGATATCATGATGCCTGAAATGGATGGAATTATGCTCTGCCGTAAAATCAAATCGAATGTGAATATCAATCACATCCCGGTATTGTTGCTTACTGCCAAATCGAAAGAAGAAGATCGGGCAGAAGGATTAGATACCGGCGCCGATGCCTATCTCGTGAAACCATTTAATATGGAAATATTAAAAAAGACAATCGCCAATCTTTTAGATAACAGGGAACGGTTGAAAGGACTTTTTCAATCGCAATCGGAGGGCCGCATCAAAAAGATTGAAATAAAATCTTCCGATGAGATACTTATGGAAAAAATAATGAAAATTATCAATGATAATATAAACAATCCCGATTTAACCGTTGAAATGCTAAGCGCCTCCGTAGGAATGAGCAGAGTACACATGCACCGGAAACTGAAAGAATTGACTAATCAGTCGGCCCAGAATTTCATCCGAAGTATCCGCATGAAACTGGCGGAGGAACTGCTCCGGAGTAAAAAATTAACCATTTCTGAAGTCGCTTATGCCGTAGGTTTTTCCAGTCTTTCTCATTTCTCCAGCAGCTTCAAAGAGTTTTTCGGACAATCGCCCAGAGAATATGTGGATAATTCTGCTAAACGATGCGAAACAAATAATTTGTGATGATTTTACAGAGGCGAGGAGCACTGAAGTGCATCGGCGAGGAGCATTAGAGTGCACCAGCGAGGAGCATTAGAGTGCACCGGCGAGGAGCATTAGAGTGCACCGGTAATAACTCATTAGTCATTGATTATCAAATAACCGTTAATCCCTTTTCGTTGTTAACCATTTGCGACGCTACGATCACAGGGGGGTGGCCTTGATTTTTATTTCACGCGCTTGGAAAACACAAGTTTTCCATCTAATTTTGTAATTTCAATATAAATATTTTCACATGAAAAAAGTCGTTTTTATATTATTTTTGTTGTGCGCCGGTATAATGCGGATTTATGCATTGCCGGGAGATACCGTAGTTGTTCAAGCTTTTTCTTTTGAAGATGGGCGACAAGCAAGGAGAGACACTATTGAGTTTCCCGATGGAAGCGTACAATACGAAAAAGTATTGATGTACTATACGCTTAGATGCGATCCTTCCCAGTATCCTGCTTGTGGAGAATGGGATTATATCTTTAATACGGAAATTCTCGATTCCATAGGAGTCGATTCGAACAGCGGCGACGTCATTTACCAGTCATGGAAATTGGGAACTTATATTACGCCTTATGGCTACGGCATCAATTTGAATACGGGATGGACATGGATCTATGATGTTTCCGATTATGTTCATCTGTTAAAAAATAAGGTTATTATTCAAGATGGTAATTACCAGGAATTATTAGACTTGAAATTTGTTTTCACGGAGGGAACTCCACCCCGGGATGTAATTGAAATTAAAAAAGTATGGGACGGCGAGTATTCTTTGCAAGATTTTGACAATATAGTTCAGGATACTACAATCCATTTGACGCCGGATGAAGTTCAGGTGAAATTACGGGCAACTCTTACCGGACATGGTCAGGATAATCCAAAAAATTGCGCTGAATTTTGTCCGAATATTCATTCGCTTCAAGTGGATGGAAATACCATTCACAGTTGGGATATTATACAGGAATGTGCAAATAATCCGCTTTATCCGCAAGGGGGTACCTGGATTTTCGATCGTGCCGGCTGGTGTCCCGGAATGCCCGGAACGACTAACGAATTTGAATTGACGGATTATGTTACCGATAATTCGATTACGTTTGATTATGATATAGAACCGTATGAATACGGAAGTTACCGTACATTTATTTATCTGGTTACTTATGGAGCGATCAATCGAACGGACGATGCCGCTGCCGAAATGATCATTGCGCCTACGGATAATCCGTTGCAATTGCGGTATAATCCTACTTGCGGCGAACCGATCGTTGTGATTAAAAATCTGGGTTCCAATCCGTTGAATACAGTGGATATTCATTACGGTTTAAACGGCGGAAGCGTTTATACTTATTCCTGGCAAGGCGATTTGAGCTTTTTAGAAAAAGATACGGTGGTATTGCCGCATCCGGATTGGAATGAGGTACAAGGATCAATTGGAGAGTTTTGGTTTGAGCTTCTCAATCCGAACGGAAGAGTCGATACGACTCCTTATAATAATAAACTGACGTCCCCGTTTAAAATGGCTTTGAAGATCAAGCGAAATGAAATCCGATTTTATTTTAAAACCAATCATGCTCCTGAAGAAACAACATGGAAACTGTACGATATAAACGGCAATCTGTTGTATGAAAATGAACCGGATATGTTGGCGGACACAACTTATATAAAAGACTTTTCTTTGACTAACGGCAGTTATAGACTTTGTCTGTATGATAGTGGCGACGATGGATTATATTTCTGGTTTTACGGTGAAGATATTCCGGTAGGAAGCGCTTATTTGCGCCGCCCGAACTCGTTTGTGGATATTCACAGGTTTAATCCGGATTTTGGTCGGTTTACACAATTGTATTTTGCCGTAAATGAATATTCCGGGCTTGAAACTAAAATAGATGCTGTTCATGTAAACGATTTTACGATCTTCCCGAATCCGGCTCATTCCGTTCTGTATTTGGATATGTCGAATATACACGGGAAAAAATTGTCGGCGGAAATCTACGATCTCACAGGGAGAAAAGTCGCGTCGATGCCTGTTCCTCAGTTAGAGGTAAATAAAATCGGAATCAATCATTTGTCTTCCGGAACTTATCTGATTGTAATAAAAGAAAGAAACCGGCAGATAGCAAAAACTAAATTTATTGTTGATTGAACGGACGGATTCGGATTTTCCACTCGTTGTTGCACTTGGCGCCTTAACAGGCGCCATTGAACTATTCTATGATTTCCTCATACGCACCGGTTTCTTCGTTCCATTCAAATTCCGATCCGACTGGAGCTCCCAATATCATATCCAGAGCCGGATTGACGGAGATCATATCTTCCGGATAAACGGTCTCAATGTGAGTGGGATTATCGAGGTATTCTTCGTCTTCGTCTCCATACAGGAAACGCCAGCCGCTGTCGATGTTGGTTTCGGGATTATCTCTGTAACAATAACCGATATGGTCGGTTTCCAATGCCTGTTTAGATGCAAAGGCATACTTCTTTACTTCAGACTCGTTCCACGTTCGACTCTCCGGAACGTCGTCTTTTGCTTGTAACTCTTCTGTTTTCATAATAAATTGAATTATTCAATAAAATGATAGATTACGTTATCCGAAATCGTCGAACATTAACATTTCCGGCGGTACACCCAGGTTATCCAAGAGATTTTTTACGGCGTTAACCATTGGTCCCGGACCACACATATAGTACTCGATATCTTCCGGCGTTTCGTGATGAATCAAATAATTATCGCAGATTACCTGATGAATAAATCCGGTATAGCCTGTCCAGTGATCTTCCGGTAGCGGTTCGCTTAATGCAATATGGAACTTAAAATTCGGAAATTCTTTTTCAATCGCCCGGAAATCTTCTTCGTAGAAAATTTCATTTTTCGAACGAGCACCATACCAATACGATACCACACGGTCGGTCGTTTTTAAAGTATGAAACAAATGCAATAATTGAGAACGCAAAGGCGCCATTCCTACTCCTCCGCCAATGTACAGCATTTCGCGTTTTGTATCCAAAATATGGAAATCGCCGTAAGGGCCGGAAATACGTACTTTATCGCCCGGTTTCAGACTGAAAATATACGAAGAACAAATACCCGGAGGAATTCCGGCTTTCCATGTTCCGGTGTTCCGGTCGAAAGGAGGAGTTGCGATGCGAATGTTCAGTGTCACAATAGCGCCTTCCGCCGGATAATTAGCCATCGAATAAGCGCGCACGGTTTCTCTTGTGTTTTTTCCCGCTAAATTCCACATTTTAAACTTATCCCATTCCGGTCTGAAACGGTTGGCGTCCTGTCCTTCTGCAGGGCGGGCTTCAATAATAAAATCGCTGAACGGCGTTTCGTATTTAGGTATTTGAATTTGAATGTATGAACCCGGCTTGAAATTCAAATATTCTCCTTCCGGCAATTTTACCACAAATTCTTTAATAAATGATGCGACGTTGTAGTTAGAAACCACTTCACAGTCCCATTCTTTTACTCCAAATACTTCTTCCGGTACACGGATATTTAAATTTTCTTTTACTTTGGTCTGGCAACCCAGCCGCCAGTGATCTTTGATTTGTTTCCTTGTGAAAAATCCGGTTTCAGTAGGAAGAATTTCACCTCCTCCTTCCATTATCTGCAATCGACATTGTCCGCAACTGCCGCTCCCGCCACAAGCGCTGGGGAGAAAAATCTCTTTCGATTGCAAAGTAGACAAAATTGTTCCTCCCATCGACGTTTCAATCTCTTTTTCGTCGTTTATGATAATTTTTACATTACCGGAAGGCATTAATTTACTCTTAACAATCAATAAAAGACTTACTAATAATAAAATTAGCAGTAAAAAAACGATTATACTAGCCGCTATTGTCATAATTCTAAATTAGTCACACTTTTATTCCCGAAAAACTCATAAATCCCAATCCCATTAAGGCAGTAATGATGAACGCAATGCCTAATCCTTTCAGCGGTTTGGGTATATCCGAATATTGCAATTTTTCCCGAATGGCCGCCATTCCTACAATAGCCGAAAGCCATCCGATTCCGGAACCGATTCCATAGCCGGTTGCAACGCCTATATTGGGAAACTCTTTTTGCTGCATAAACAGGCTGGCGCCCAAAATAGCGCAATTGACGGCTATCAGCGGTAAAAAAATACCAAGTGAAGCATTCAGCGATGGAGTATATTTCTCTATGACCATTTCTATGATTTGAACAATGGAAGCAATGACGGCGATAAAGATAATAAAGCTCAAAAAACTCAGATTAACCGAATCAAACGTTTCTCCCAACCAACCTAAAGCGCCTTGCTTTAATACATAATTTTCCAATACGTAATTGACCGGTACGGTCACCGTCAAAACAAAAGAAACGGCAATTCCCAAGCCCATAGCTGTTTTCACATTCTTTGAAACGGCCAGAAACGAACACATTCCCAGAAAATAGGCAAATATCATATTTTCTGTAAAAATGGAACTGAAGAAAACGCTTAACATTATAAACTAAAAATTAATGATTAAACAAATTACTTTTTTGAATCCAAATGATACAGGCTACGACGATTAACGCCATAGGAGGCAAAATCATCAAACCATTATTTTCATATCCCCACTCATACAATTTGTCGGGAATAACATGAAAGCCGAATAAGGCGCCTGATCCTAATAATTCTCTGAAAAATCCTACAATTACCAAAATAATACCATAGCCTAAACCATTTCCTATGCCATCCAGAAATGCCGGCCAGGGTTTGTTCGCTAAAGCGAATGCTTCCAAACGTCCCATGACGATACAATTCGTGATAATCAACCCTGTAAATACGGAAAGTTGTTTACTTACATCATAAGCGAATGCTTTTAAAAGCTCGTTTACAACAGTCACTAAAGCGGCAACCACCACCAATTGTACGATGATACGTATCCGGTTGGGAATTGTATTTCGCAAAAGGGAAATAATCATATTGGAAAAAGCAACTACGACCGTCACGGAAACAGCCATTACAACGCTCGGCTCCAATTTGCCGGTAACGGCTAACGCCGAACAAATTCCCAACATCTGCACCGTAACCGGGTTGTCTTTATTTAGCGGATTTAAGAATACGTCTTTCATACATGATGATATAAAGTTTGAGGAAAAAGCGCACGGCCGTTTTCCTTATATTAATTGTTTAATGTAATTCTGTTAGGAAAGGAACATAAAATTCCAGACTTGAAAACAACATCGCATCGACTCCTCGGCTGGTGATGGTGCCTCCCGAAATGCCATCTACATAATCTTGTCCTTGAGCGGTTTTACCCGGCTTGACAATTGCAATGGAAGTAAACTTACCGGTATTATTGAATATTTTTTTACCGGAAAATTCCGTTGCAAATGCCGGTTTATCTATTTCGCCCCCTAATCCGGGTGTTTCCCCTTCATGTCCGAAAGAAGCTCCGTAAACGGTATTTTTATCATTATTCAACGAAATGTATCCCCAAATGGGTCCCCACAGTCCGGTTCCTCGAAGGGAAAGAACATATTTTTTATCCCCGTTAATCAATGCTTCAAAAACAGGGTATCTCCTCTCTTCTACCGGTTTGTATAATTCGTCGGCCAATTCGACGTCAAAAGCGTTTCCTTCCACTTGATTTCCTTCTTTATTTATCAGATATGCCTTTACAACAACTGAACGGTATTCCGATTCTACATTCGTACGGTTTGATATGATATTTAAAGAAGCGAGAATCCGGCTCATCTTATCAATTGCTTCGTTCTTCGCTTGTTGCGGACGCAATGCCTCCGACGTAAAAGCAAGAGCCAAAGCGACCAATATCACCATTACCGATGCATATATTAATGTGTATGAATTACTTTCTTTATTCATAAGTTAATCAAACCGATAAATTCATTCTTTTCATTTTTTCACTCTTTTCATTCTTTTCCTGATATTTGCTTCCACTACATAATGGTCGATTAATGGAGCAAACGAATTCATAAACAGAATAGCCAGCATCATCCCTTCGGGATAACCGGGGTTGAGTACGCGAATCATTATTGCAAACATTCCGACGGCTAATCCGAAAATGTATTTCCCTGTTTGTGTTCGGGGAGAAGTAACCGGATCGGTCGCCATAAAAACCGCTCCGAATGTGAATCCACCCAACAGGATTTGTTCTAACGGATTTACTTGCATCGCCGGCGTTGAACCGATTGCATTGAAAAACAAAACGGTCAGAATACCGCCTGCAAAAACGGAAAACATCGTCCGCCAATTAGCAATCCCCGTTGCCAGCAACAGAATTGCGCCGATTAAGATACAAAACTTGGATGTTTCGCCGATAGAACCCGGTATTAATCCCCAAAACAGATCCCAATTGTTTAACGGATTGCCCAACGTATCGGTTATTTGCACCGACGTAGAGGCCGACCCGATTTGTCCCAACGGGGTAGCACCGGAAAAAGCATCTGCTATTTCCCCATTTCCAATGCCGAAAGCGCTTCCGGTACGAACAAATACTTGTTCTCCACTCATTTTGGACGGATAGGCGAAAAATAAAAAAGCGCGGGCAATTAATGCCACATTCCATATATTATAACCGGTACCTCCGAATACTTCTTTGGCAAAAACGACGGCAAAAGCCGTTGCCAAAGCAATCATCCAGAGTGGCGTATCTACAGGGACGATCAATGGGATCAACATTCCGGAAACCAGAAAACCTTCCTGTATTTCATGTCCTTTCCATTGGGCAACTGTAAATTCAATTCCTAATCCAACGGCATAAGATACGATAACAATCGGCAATACGGATAAGAACCCATACAGGAATGTCGCTCCGATACCGGGGTTTTCACCAATAGATAAATAGTGTTGGTAACCGGTATTGAACATTCCGAAAAGTAAACAAGGGATTAATGCGATGACCACAATCGACATGGTCCATTTGGAATCGATGGCGGCGTGGATATGTACTCCCGATTCCGACGTTTTATTGGGAACGAAAAGAAACGATTCAAAGCCTTCAAAAACCGATTGAAAAGCTTGTAATTTACCGCCCTCTTCAAAATTAGGCTTAATTTTATCTAAGTAGTTTCGTAAGAATCTCATATATTAATTAATGACAATGCGCGCGTCAATTCATTTCTTTATAAAGTAAATCTAATCCTTGCCTCACTATTTTCTGCAATTCCATTTTAGAAGCGTCCACAAATTCGCACAAAGCAAAATCTTCGGGAGCGACTTCGTAAATGCCTAAATTTTCCATTTTATCCGGATCGTTTGCAAGAATGGCGCGGATAAGAAATTCGGGCATGATGTCCATTGGGAAAACCTTGTCCCATTCGTTGGACATAATCATTGTACGGCGTCCACCTTTTATACGGGCGTCCATAACGTCTTTGTCCCCTTTCAAATTCGGTTTTATCCAACCCAGAAAATCGTGCGTTTCACTTCCTTCCGGAATCACGGTGATCTGGTTGTCGCAGGCATGAAGTGAACCGTCGGAGGCGATTTGCGTTCCGGTTAACACATTTCCGCTGATATACCGTAAATCAATATGCTCGGTGACACTGCTTTTGACAAGTTTCTCAATGCTTGCGCCCATTATCATCGGATAATATGCGCGGTCGCTTTCATTGACTTCAGAACCGGCGAAAGCGACCAAACGAGTCATATCTACAATTCCTTTGTTGAAAAATCGACCGATAATCAGCACATTGTGCGGATGAATCGTCCAAACGGTTTCGCCTTTATTTACCGGTTTGATGTGATTGATTTGAACGCCTGCGTTTCCTGCCGGATGTGGTCCATCAAAGACTGCAATTGTTACATTTTTTGCATTTTTCAGTGCATTTGCCTTACAATCCGGGCGGATACCCAGATATACATTTCCGGAAGTAACGGCCGCTAAAGCGTCTAAGCCGATTTGAAAATCTTCTTCACACCCTTTGATGATGTATTCTAAATTAGGCGCTAAGGGCGTTGAATAGAATCCCGGAACAAAAATATCTCTTGGGGTATTTTGAGGGTCGGCAATTATGTCATACGGACGTTGCCGGATAAGCGCCATGATTCCGGACTCAGCCAATGCCGATTTGATTGTTTCGGGAGATAATGATTTCACTTCTTTTTTCCCGAAATTCAGGTAATTGTTTTTATTTTCAGCTTGAATAACAATGCTTTGCAGCCTCCGTTTTTCTCCCCGGACGACGGCTGCGATTGTTCCGCTTACGGGAGCGGTTATCTTTATTTCGGGGCGGTTTTTGTCGTACATCACCGGTGTGCCGGCCAATACTGTGTCGCCTTGTTTTACCGCTACTTTGGGCGTAAATCCATGAAAATCACCCGGATATACCGTATAGAACTGCGACAAAACGGCATGTTTTGTTATTTCTTGCGGTTTGCCGGTAAGATCTATATTCAGCCCTTTTTTAATTTTGATTACTTGATCCATGATTTAACGGATGTTATAACACGCACAAAGATAACTATTATTTTCAGGATGCAAACATATCAAACGGATAAATTTCTATACGGACTATACATTCCTGCGAAAGATTCGCATCATGATTGGAATATTATTTTAACCGAAATGGAGTTAAAAAAATCAAAAAAACTTTTTATCTTTACAGCGAAATTATAGAAAATCCCTTAAAAATTTATGTTATTTTATATAACTAAAAACTAATGAATATGTTAAGTATAAAACCGATCACTCAAGTTTTATTTTTATTCACATTATTATTTATTTCTTCTTTTTATTCGGAAGCACAGGTCACAATCGGAGCGGATGCAGATCCTCAAAGCGGGGCATTATTGGATTTAAAAGAATGGGATGTACCAAAAGATTCTACCAATGCTCCAAATTCCAAGAAAGGAGTTTTGTTTCCTAAAGTGAGATTATCTTCAAGCAACAGTTTATTTCCATTATACAATACAACCCAAGAACCGGAAATGAGCGCAGCCAAAGGGATGATTGTCTATAATGTAAACGAAAATGCAACCGGGCTGAACGTCGGTCTATGTATCTGGAACGGAGATGAATGGACCTCTATCGTAGGCGGAGGTCCGGCAAGTACGGCAAAATTGGAAATTAACGGTAACGGTAAAATAGTCGTGACCGGAAATCTTGCTAAAGACATTGAGCTTACTTCAGCTATAAATACTGTTACTCTTCCGATAACTGTAAAACAGCCGGGAAGTTATCATGTTTCAGCTTATTCCGAACCGTATAATCAGTATTATTTTGAAGCCAGTGGGGAATTTCTCAAAGCAGGTAATTTTAATATCGTACTGAAAGGCACAGGTATTCCTCAATATGCGACTTCGGAGAGGAATAATATAAAAGACAAGATTAAAATACTTATAAATGGAAATGAATATGATGTTTCGTCGGTATCTCCTTCGATTACTTTGCCGGAATTGACCGTAGAAGATATTTCGCCAAATTATGCTTTCAATTGCAAACAAGTAGATATTTCCAACGCAAAACTAAAAGTAAAACAGTCGTCTGCCGGCGCTCAGATAACGATACGTCTACAGGTTTCGAAAGAATCAATCGGAGGAAAATATCATATCGAAACAAATGCGGTCAACGGCATTAAGTTTGAAGGCAGCGGTAACCTTCTTTCCGAACAACAAGCAGTTACGCTTGAATCGAATGGAGCTACCCCTGATAAAGTGGGAACATGCAATTTTCATTTCACAACCAATAGTACAAATTCTGCGATGGTCAACTGTTCTGTCGGTATTCCTGTAGTGGGAAAAAATATAAAAGCAGTAGTGTGGGGAGCAGATAATAACGGAATTTGGGACATCGGCGCAAACGGAAAAGGAGTATATAATATGTTTCAGTGTCCTGAATTATTTGGATTGGGTCAAGAAATTGATAATCCTATTTGTCCGGTTGAAAGAATAGATTTTTCCCGATCTAATTCATTTCCTTCATCACTTGAAGGCATAGACATCCTAATCATATCATACCCTGCAAGTGCGAAGGTGTCGTCTGCTTATGCGAAAGATTTGGCTGATTTTGTGAATAATAGCAATGGTGTTTTAATTCAATGTTTAGAAGGAGGCGATTCGTATGAACTTGCTAACAATATTTTTGCCCCGATTACAATTGATAAAAATTCAAGAGAGACTAATTCCGGTACGACTGCCGCTTCGCTTCAAGCCGGAAATCAGATAGTCAACGGTGAATATATGGATTTGAGTAATAAGAAAATCGGATATGACGGAGGAGGAAATTTATCATTCAAAATAAGTGATCCTGTTAATGTGGAAATAATTGCTACAAGAGATGTCGACGATCAACCAACCGTAATTAAGCATAAAACTAAACCTTATATACTGCTTGGAGATGGCGGTATATTTTGTGGATCGAATGAATTCTACAATGCGAGCAATTCTCCTGTACTGGTGGACTCCAAGGGATTACCGGCGGTAATATCCAATTATAATCCGAATAAAAATACTTCTGTTTATAACACTCATTTGTTCGCTAATATGATGATTTGGGCAATTAAATACAGGCTTTCTTTGGACAATTGATAATTTCAGAACTCTTGATCCGCAGAACATCTTACAGCTAATACATAGCTATTTATAAAAAATATCGCAAATCAAAAGTTCTTAATTAATGTGAAATTTCCGACACAAATGCTCTCTACGAGAGCGTTTACCCTCTGCTTCCGTATTCCGTACACGTTTTGGTTTCAAAAAAATATTTCTGACTTTCCCCTATACATTTTGCCGGACATTTTTATCGGTTTGTGTGGAATGTCGAAAATTTCATGTACATTTGTGTTTTTTAACAACAGAATATCATGCCTGATCAAGAACAACAAATCAAACAAAAGTACTATGCCGAAGCCATGCGTTACATGGATAATGCGACAGAAACTTTGAGAAAAGCGGGTGAAGACGGTAAACTTTACCAAGATGAAAAATACGTCAAAACAGCTTGTGGAACGGCTTATAATGGAGTTTTAAAAGCTTTGGACGGTTATTTCCATACTCACGGCGTAGAAAAAAGAAAAGGACGCAAATCCATCGAATATTACAGGGATAATATCGGCCGGTTGGATAAGAAAATGTTATCTTATCTTAATAGCGCTTATGAAGTATTGCATTTATCCGGATATTATGATGGAATCTTATCCGTACCGGTTATACAATCGGGTTTCGATGTTGCTTACGATATAATAGAAAAAACTAGATCCTGATGAAAAATCGCTCGCCTTTGAATAAAACGCTGCAAATGACCGTTGATGAAAAACCATTCTGGCAGAATAAATTGTTATCGCTCCATTTTCCGGTCAAAGAACACGATATTCTCAATAAAACCATTCAAGGAGATCTGTTTGAAATAATGGACTACTTTCCCGAAGAATTTGCAGATCTAATCATTCTTGACCCTCCTTACAATCTCAGTAAAGATTTTTCCGGTTTGAAGTTTAAGAGAATGTCGGATTCCGACTACCTGGATTATTTGGAAACGTGGTTTCCAAAGATTGTTACCTTTTTAAAACCTTCCGGCTCCGTTTACCTTTGCGGCGATTGGAAATGTACTTCCTCTCTTTATACAATTATGAATAAATACCTGACGGTAATGAGCCGTATCACATGGCAACGGGAAAAAGGGAAAGGCTCAAATAAAAATTGGAAAAACGGGATGGAAGACATTTGGTTTGGAGTAAAAAATCCGAAAGATTATTATTTTAACATAGACGCCGTGAAAATTCGCCGGAAAGTAATCGCTCCATACAAACAAAACGGCCAACCGAAAGACTGGGAAGAAACCCAAGAAGGTAATTTTCGCATGACACATCCATCCAATTTTTGGGACGATATAACCATTCCTTATTGGTCTATGCCCGAAAACACAGAACATCCGACACAAAAACCGGAAAAGCTGATTGCCAAATTGATATTGGCAAGTTGTCCGGAGAAAGGAGTCGTATTCGATCCGTTTTTAGGTTCCGGCACATCTTCCGTCGTAGCAAAAAAATTAGGGCGAAACTATTGTGGAATAGAACTTAACCCTGATTATGCTTGTTGGGCGGAAAAAAGATTATCACAAGCAGAAGAAAATAAAACTATTCAAGGATATGCAAAAAATATTTTTTGGGAAAGAAACAGTCAGCCAACGAAATAGATAATAATAAAACTTAAAATAAGTAAAAATATTAACTAAAAATTGCATAAATATTTAAAAATTTTTGCTTTCTAAAAACGATAATCTTATCTTTGCAACTCTTTAACTTTTTAAAGAATATATAAAAAATAGATAAATAACAATTAATAATTTTTTATGAAGTATCGCTTATATGTAGTTTCGCTATTCCTTTTTATTTCGGCGGCAGCATTTGCCCAAAATATAAAAGTGAGTGGTGTAATCATTTCGGCGGAGGATAAAGAGCCGATAATCGGCGCCTCTGTAACTGTTAAAGACAATACCTCCATCGGAACAGTGACTGATTTGGATGGTAATTTTAGCCTTACTGTACCAGCCGGTTCAAAAACCTTAGTAATCTCGTATATCGGGATGAAAACGCTGGAAGTTCCTATGAAGGAGCGAATAGAAGCCGTAATGCAACCGGACGACCAAATGTTGGGAGAAGTGGTTGTAACCGGTATGCAGCGAGTGGATAAACGATTGTTTACGGGAGCTACATCCAAGATAGATGCAGGGCAAGCGAAATTGGACGGAGTCGCCGATATTTCACGTTCATTAGAAGGACGAGCTGCAGGAGTTTCGGTTCAGAATGTCTCCGGTACATTCGGAACGGCGCCTAAAATCAGGGTTCGTGGCGCAACCTCTATTTATGGCAGTTCTAAACCCTTGTGGGTAGTAGATGGAGTAGTGATGGAAGATGCGGTTGATGTTTCTGCCGATCAATTATCATCAGGAGATGCCGCAACATTGATTTCTTCGGCAATAGCCGGATTGAACGCCGATGATATTGCTGATTTTCAAATATTAAAAGATGGTTCGGCTACCTCTATCTATGGAGCACGGGCAATGGCTGGAGTAATTGTGGTTACAACAAAAAGCGGACAATCCGGAAGTACAAAGATCAATTATACCGGTGAATTTTCGTTCCGCATGAAGCCAAACTACAGTAATTTCAACATTTTAAATTCCCAGGAGCAAATGGGTATTTATAAAGAAATGAAAGATAAAGGTTGGCTTGAAGCTGCCACGATCTCCAATAATTCAAATTCGGGAATATATGGAAAAATGTATCAACTGATTGCTACATACAATGAAACAGCAGGAAAATTCGGACTGGAAAATTCGGACTGGGCAAAAAATACTTATTTACAAGAGGCAGAATTTCGGAATACCGATTGGTTTGATTTACTGTTTCATAATACAATCACGCAAAATCATGCGGTAAGTGTTTCCGGGGGAAGCGACAAATCCCGCTATTATGCTTCTTTATCGGTCATGGAAGATCCCGGTTGGACTAACGTAAGTTCCATTGAGCGCTATACGGCAAATGTCAATGCCTCTTTTGATCTTTCGAAAAACCTGACGCTAAAATTGTTGACTAACGATTCTTTCCGTAAACAGTTAGCGCCGGGAACACTGAATCAGGAAGTGGATGTCGTGTTTGGAGAAGTGAAACGCTCGTTCGACATTAATCCATACAGTTATGCAATGAATACCTCCCGCACACTGGATGCGAATACATTTTATACCCGCAATTATTCGCCGTTCAACATACTCCATGAACTGGACAACAATAATATCGAATTAAATATTGCCGATCTGAAATTTCAGGGACAATTAGATTGGAAAATCATCAAAGGGCTGGATGTTTCGGCATTGGTAGCAGCCCGTTACCAGCAAACAAGCCATGAACATTTTGTTAAAGATCAATCCAATCAAGCTTTGGCTTATCGTGCAGGGATTGATCCTGCAAACGCTATTATCAGGGATGCGAATCCGTATCTTTATACAGACCCTGCCGACCCGAATGCCCTACCCGAAACGGTTTTGGACGAAGGGGGTATTTATTTCAGGAATGACTATAAAATGAAGCAGATTGATTTTAAATTAGTTGCCAATTTTAATCGTTCTTTCGGTTCGGAAGATCAGCATATTGTCGGTGCGTTTGGGGGCATAGAATCCAATTCGACGGATAAGAACAAAGTCAATTTCCAGGGTTGGGGATTTAATTACGAAAACGGAGGAATTCCTTCGATAAACCCGTTACTGTTCAAGCAGCAAAACGAAGAAAATGCCAGTTATTATTCCAATAAATGGACTTATGACCGGAGTTTTGCCGAATACCTACAGGTAACTTATTCATATAAGGGAAAATATGTTCTTAGCGGGACGGGACGCTATGAAGGTACCAATAAACTGGGAAAATCGCGCCAATCGCGCTGGTTGCCAACCTATAATATTTCCGGCGCATGGAATGTACATGAAGAAAGCTGGTTTAATACTTCACAAAAGACATTGTCCCACCTGATGCTTAAAGCGTCTTATTCTTTGACCGGCGACCGCGGTCCGGCAGATGTATCCAATGCAGAAGCAATCTATTATGCCTATTCTCCATGGCGTCCGCTGTATGGTGTGAAGGAAACCGGATTGAAAGAAGAATATCCGGCAAATGAGGAGTTAACGTATGAAAAAAAATACGAATACAATGTCGGGGCGGAAATAGGCTTTTTTAACAATCGGATAAATTTGGCATTGGACGTTTATACACGCGATAATTTTGACTTAATCGGCGATGTATATACAGAAGGCGCCGGTGGTTTTATCCTCAAAAAAGCCAATGTGGCCAATATGAAATCAAAAGGACTGGAAGGAATGCTTTCAACAAAAAATGTAGTTACGAGAGATTTTTCATGGTCTTCTTCTTTTACTTATTCGTGGATTAATAATAAAATTACCCATTTGGATTCACGCGCCAACATGATGTCTCTAATATCGGGAAACGGCTTTGCGCTTGAAGGATATCCTGTTCGTGCATTGTTTTCCATTCCGTTTGTCGGTCTGAATGATGAAGGGCTTCCTGTTTTTATTAACGAAAAAGGAGAAGAAACCGTATCCGATATTAATTTGCAGGAGCAGGATCCGAAAAAACTTGGTTTTTTAATATATGAAGGTCCTACAGATCCTACCACTTCCGGGGGATTTGAAAATACATTTACGTATAAAGGCTTCCGTTTAAATCTCTTTATTACTTATGCCTTTGGAAACAAGGTGCGCCTGGACCCTGTGTTCAGTAATAAGTATTCGGATTTGGTTGCACTACCCAAGGAGTACAAAAATCGCTGGACGCTTCCCGGTGATGAGCAATATACTCAGATTCCGGTAATTGCAAACCGCATTCAAGACGCGCAGGATACCCGTTTAAAAACAGCTTACAGCGCTTATAACTATTCAAATGTCCGAATTGCCGACGGAGGATTTATCCGAATGAAAGATATTTCTTTGTCGTACGATTTTGATAAAAAAGTATTGGAGCTATTCAAAGTGAGTAATTTTCAGTTAAAAATTCAGGCAACGAATCTGTTTTTGCTTTATGCGGATAAAAAACTGAACGGACAGGATCCTGAATTTGTAAATAGCGGAGGAGTGGCTTCTCCAATGCCTCGACAATTTACATTGACTCTCAGATTAGGAATATAAGAAATATAAAAAGTAACAAAATGAAAATAAAATATATTATATATCAACTGATTACATTGCTTTTCTTAAGTTCATGCAATGACTTTTTAGACACCCAACCTGATAATCGGGTAGAATGGAGTACGCCGACACAAATCTCTCAACTCTTAGTGAGTGCTTATTCCGATGGCAATTATGCCCTTTTGGGAGAATTGAGTTCCGATAATTTTATAGATAACAATTCCCCGAACGATATGGGAGCTTATTACAATTTAGCTTCCCGAAACCGCATGGATGATGAAATTTATGCTTGGGAAGATGTTGTTTCGGACAATGAACAAGACTCTCCTTCCCATGTCTGGAGTGGATGTTATTATGCTATTGCCGTAACGAACAATGCGTTGAAAGCAATCGAAAAATTTGAAGAAGAAGGTAAAGGAGATGAAGTATCGGCACAAAAAGGCGAAGCCTTGCTCTGCCGCGCTTACCACCATTTTATTTTAGTAAACCTTTTTGCAAAAGTTTATAAAAATGAGGCTTTAAGTAAAGATGATCCGGGCGTACCTTATGTAACAGAACCGGAAACGCGCGTCCTGGTACATTATGAGCGATTATCCGTATCGGATGTCTATGACAGGATAGAACAGGACCTTCTCGAAGGAATTGATTTAATTGTTGACAATGTGTATGATGTTCCCAAATATCATTTTAATAAAAAAGCGGCACATGCTTTTGCTGCGCGTTTTTATCTGTTCAAACGGGAATATGACAAGGTAATCAAATACGCCAATATTGCTTTGGGAAGTAATCCTTCTTTAAGGAACTGGAACAAAGAAATGCCGACCTATGAGTCAATCGCACATTTCTGGATTGACGCGGAATCATTGAATAATTTTCTGTTATTACCTACCGGATCCTGGTTTAGCAGGGTTTTCGGTAAGCGTTACGGCTGTAACAGGGAAGCTGCCGACGCCACTATCTTCGGAACAGGGCCTACTTGGGGCGATTACAATTTTCATCCCTGCTATTCGGGACGCCTTTATATTCGTGAAAAACAGGAATATGGTTTGTTTTTCCCAAAATGCGGAGAATTTTTTGAATATACCGATAAGGTTGCACAAATCGGTTTGGGACATATTGTCCGGGCTGAATTTACGGCAGAAGAAACATTGCTTTGTAGAGCGGAAGCAAATGTTTACCTGGGTAATGATTCGTTGGCTGTGGCCGATTTGATAACATACGATAATTCCAGAAAAATAACACAAAACGACACCATAAACCCGATTATTCCATCGCGTACATTAACAGACGCTCTTATCCGAAGTTTTTATACGGAATCCAGACCGTTATTTGTGCAAAAATTCAATACGGAGAAAATCTCTCCGGATTTCATTGTTACGAATGAACAAAAACCGCTGTTGGATTGCGTTTTACATTTCCGCCGTCTGGAAACAATCTTCGACGGCATGCGCTGGTTCGATATTAAACGCTATGGGATAGAAATAACCCATAAGATAGGTACAAGCAGAATAGAAACGCTAACGTGGGACGATCCTCGAAGAGCTTTGCAAATACCGCAGGAAGTAATACAGGCCGGAATGGATCCGAATAACAGAACGCTTGATTTACCGGCGACGGGTGTGGAGCAATTAAAAATACCATTGGTTCGACTGAATAGTGAAACAGAATAAAATAAAATTATTGTCTTATGAAAAATAAATATACAGTTTTATTTACAGCCGTTATCTTCTCCCTGTTGTTTTTTACATCTTGCAGGGAAGAAGATGAATTTACAGATTCTATATTTGATACGACTGCACAAGGTTTGGATAAAAATGCTTTTACCTATCGCTTGGACAGTTTTTTATATGAAAGTTTTTCAAAACCGTACAATTTGCAATTCACATACAAAATGCAAACGGAAGGAACGGATTTGACTTACAATTTGGTGCCGGCTACTTATACAAACGCAAAAAAAATAGCGGTTTTGACCAAGTATTTATGGTTTGATGTGTATGATTCGATTGCGCCTCCTTACTTCGTGGCAAAAAGTACTCTCCGTATCATTCAGTTGATTGGTTCACCGGGATATAATCCTTATAACGGTACCGAACTTTTAGGCCTTGCCGAAGGGGGTATGAAAATATCTTTGTTCAAGGTAAATGAATTGAATCCGGCAAATGTGGCCGATATGAATGAAAAGTTTTTTAAGACCATGCACCATGAATTTGCCCATATCCTGCATCAGGAAAAAACCTATCCGAAAGAATTCAGGCTTATTTCAGCCCAACATTATACGCCATTCGGCTGGGAAAACAGACACCCTTATGTCGCGGCTTCTTTAGGTTTCGTGTCGGATTATGCCGGAAGCGAGGCACGGGAAGATTTTGTGGAAGTGATTGCCAATTATATAGTAAAAACAGATGCAGAGTGGAATAATATTTTAGCAGCAGCAGCAGCAGGTTGGGAACAGATAAATTCGGTAAAACCTGAGGACGGTGTACTGTCGGCTACTGATTCCGACGGTGTAAAAGGAGATGAACTTATTAAACAAAAATTGGATATTTGCCGTACCTGGCTGGCGGACATGTGGAATGTTAACTTGGATTCGCTTCGTGCTGAAGTTCAACGCCGGCAAGCTCGCATTGATATGGATTCTTTATTGTTACAAATCGAGTAGAAAAAATAGTTTTTTATGAAGAAAGTTTTTCAAATATTATTATTGACGGGCATATTCGTATGTTTCATGGGATGCAGGTTTGAAGAAGAAAATATTTTTGACGATTCATCTGCAAACAGGGTAGAAAAAGCAAAAAAGGAATACACCGAATTACTTTGCAGCGCTCCGAATGGCTGGGTAATGGAGTATTTCCCGACAGATGATCAAACAGGTTATACTTTTTTAATGAAATTCATGGAAACGGGAGAAGTTAAAATACTTTGTAAAAACACATTAACTAATGATAAACTAACAAGGGATTCATGTCTTTTCGAATTTACAGCAATTAGCGGTCCTGTACTGACTTTTAATTCTTACAGCGAAAACAGTACATTCCATATACTGTCTGATCCGGCGGATATAGCTGCTACAAATGATGTCAACGAACAAGGTATTGGCTATGGAGGTGATTATGAATTTGCTGTTATAAAAACGGAAGAAAACAGTATGTTGTTGAAAGGTCTAAAAAGAAAAGTTTATATTCCGTTAACAAAATTGCCGGAAGATCAGAACTGGGAAGATTATTTCAATCTGTTGGATGAGATGAATGTTACTTTATTCAATGTAAATGCACAGCAACTCCAATTAACCGTTAATGATTCTTTATTTACTTTGAGCGGAGGATCTTCGCATATTTTCAAAATAGTTCCCGATGGAGGCGACGCGGTAATTGACAGAGTGGATATGCCTTTCATTGTAACCGATTATGGAATCCGATTTGTAAAAGCTTTTGAAGCGAATGGTTTATCGGTTCAAACATTTCGATTAAGCGATGATAAAAATAGCTTGATTTGTACGGACGAAAATGTAAATGCTAAAATAGAAGGGCCATTATTAGCAGATTTCTTTTTGGATGTGTTGAATTTAGGAAAAAATATGGCAATTATGTCTGGGACTGATGATATGAGTGCTTCTATGAGAGCAACTTACAATACAGTGCAGGCAAGCGTGGAGTCGAAGGGCAGAACTTTGAATATGCTTTCTTTTACTTACGATAAAACATGGAAACAATCATTGAGACTTCGTACATCTAAAGGAGCGGGCAATGCGGATGGTTTTTTTGGATTTACAATGGAAAAAAAATCAGCAAATGAAATCAATCTTTCCTTCAAAGGATTTGAAGGAGAATTTGATAGTAATGCAAAAAGGTATTATGATGAATATAATGGAGTTCCATCCTTAATAAATATTCTTAATGGTAATTTTACAATAAGTCCGGTGGGAAATTCGTTAATACCAACTATGGTTAAATTTACAAGTATTTCAGATCCAAGTATTTGGTTTAATTTAATTGTTAGATAAAGATTATTTATAAGCTTATATTATTAATTTTAAAAATTAAATATTATGAAGAAAAGTTATAACTTATTGATTTTATTAGCTCTTTGTGTGAGCACAATTTCAGGTCAAACGGAAACAAAGAGAAGTAGTCAAGTTTCTCAAGTTAGAGATTTAAATAACAGTGTAATAGTAGAGAAAGCTGAGAAAGCTGTTTTTGATTTCAAAGCGGCAACGATAGCTACTCGTGAAAATTTTAATTTATCCAAAATAAGTCGTATAAATGCGGCAAATTTGGAAGTGGGATATCGTCGTCCATACGGTTCATTACTTCGTAATGCATTGGTGAATAATGAAGGAAGTCTTTCAAAATACAATGGTCCGGCTCTTATAGTTCCGGCTCGAAAAAATCTTCCATTTAATGCTATTTGGGCTAGCGACGAAGCTGCGCAACTTTCATGGTCAATTACTAATTCAGGAACAGGAGAGGTCGTGAGCTTGAGTGATCAAACAGATGCAAATGGTGTTTTAACCTATTATATTGAATCTCCAATTCCTATTGGATATACTGCATTTATTCCTGAATTAAAAGCGACTGTAGGCAGTCAAACAGCTACTTACAAATATGGACAGGAAATAGAATCAGGAGCACAATTTTTAGCTTCACCTAATAACATTACACATCCTGAGCAGCGCTATACTTTAACTGATTGTGATGTCCATTTAGGAGGCGGCCCATATTCAGGATTTAACTCAGGCGAATCATTTGGGTCAAATTATTCAGCAGATGGGTCTCCGTGTATTGGAATTTTATCTCTTTATGCTGCGCCATTAGGAATACTGTCCGTAGGAAGTATTGATGTATTAGCAACAAATTCTAATGGTAGTGGTAAGGTAATCCCAGCAGGAAAAACATTATCATTAGCCATTTTTTATATGGATGGTGACGGCAACATAGAGGAACTTCCTGTTGCGACAGCTACAGCGACTCCAGATGATTGTACTGTTGTAGGTTGGGCTAATTTTATTAATTTCAAATTTAAAGAAGTAGATGAAGATGGTTTTGAAACCGATGTAATTTTACAAATAGAAGAACGTCCTTTCATAGTTGTTGTCAGTGGATTTGATGCTTCATACGATATAGACTTTTTATTCAGTACTGCAGCCGGTTGGGAGGGAGGCGCTTTTACTATGCATGAAGATAACAGTATCAAAACTATGGGATATAGTAATCAGCCAAATACTCCTATGTGTGATCTTTTGATAGCATTTGACGGTGTTTTCAATTGTTTTGAAGTAGAAAATACAACCAATGATTTAATTGTTCCTAACGCTGGTGGTTCTGCAGCAAATTCTAACGGCAGTGAAGTTGTAGTTTTTTCTACTTTTGGAATTGATGAGATTACGCCTGTTGAGTGGCCCGATTGGTTAAATGTGACTTATGATGATAGCGATTTTGCGTACAATATTATTTATTTTCATATAGAGGGAACAGCTCTTCCTTCAGATGTGTCTGGGCGTGCCGATAATGTAGTATTAGATTCTTATGGACGTAAGTTAGCTATCCGAGTCAAACAAGGCGATGCAGATTGGATTGATACAGGTATTTCTACTGTTCAATCCGTAGAATCGGTCAAAGCCGTCCGCCAAGGCGACAACTTCCTATTGTCTTATCCAACTTCCGCTACTTCCGTTTCCGTTTACAATGTTGCCGGTCAACGGATGGGAGAATATAAATTGGATGCAAAGGGAAAATACA
>JAIRLY010000163.1 GCA_031259075.1 Dysgonamonadaceae bacterium
GTTCAATTTTAAAATTACAAATATTTATGAAAACAAGTTACTTTTTTTTGATGTTAATGCTTGCTGCAATGCAAGTTAGTTATTCACAGAATTATGTGCAAAACGGCAATTTCGCGGAAACGACTACCGACGAAACGACAGGACTGGTATTACCCACAGGCTGGGATTTGGAAGGGAATGCCTTCCTGAATGGTGAAAGGATTCTCAATTTAGTTACTTCGTGGCTTCCCGATGGAGCGGCAGAAGGAACCAAAGTCCTTGATCTTTGGCGGGGGACTGATGACCCTTATCAAATTAAACTTACACAAACCGTCAACGGACTGCCGGACGGTATTTACAGCCTTTCGGCGACGGCAGCCCTTGGCGGCGAAAATGTCTTTTCGCTGTATGCCAAAGTTGCAGACATGGAAGAAACAATTCCGATGCCGGAAAGTGGAG
Source organism: Dysgonamonadaceae bacterium (assembly GCA_031259075.1). Taxonomy (GTDB): domain Bacteria; phylum Bacteroidota; class Bacteroidia; order Bacteroidales; family Azobacteroidaceae; genus Azobacteroides. The sequence continues at coordinate 439 of JAIRLY010000163.1, forward strand.
ATTACGCGAGAAAAGAGATGAACAATATCCGAATTGCAGGCGGAACGGCGATTGTCGGATTCACCGCCAACTCATCTTCTGCATCGGACTGGTTTGACATTACCGATTTTGAACTGGTCAAAACCGGCGATCTTACTGCAATAGACAGGTTACGGCCATCGGATATATCGGTTGTTATTACCGGAAATTTGATTACCGTTGCATCCGACGAACCTGTTTTATCCGTAAAGTTATATTCCATAGATGGAAAATTACTTTATTCAAATCATTTGCAGGAAAGAGGAATAGCGATATTTGCTCCTCAACAGAAAGGCGTATGTGTTTTGCATATTAATAAAATGTCGGGAAGTGAAACAAGGAAAATTATAATCAGGTAAATTAATCCGAGTTGTTTGTATGATACGCGCTATATGGTCAAATACTACCGGCGCTTTTTCGGGAAATCCGACATTGCCAACAGATCCGAGCCTTATCCAAGCTCCTGATATAACAGATGACCAAAAGAATAAACAGGAGTTGTATTATGACCTGAAAAGTGGAAAAAAAGTAGTTGTGAAGACTACAGACAAGCCTTCACGTATCACCGTTAATAATGTTTTTGGAGGAAAAACAACTTTTATCTGCGAGTATAATTACCAACAATAATGGTGTTACTGCTTAATTTACGTTGCATGGATAATTAGTATTTTAATCAAATTATTTTTTGAAAACCGGTCTTGCGAAAAAGGGAAGGCCGGTTTTTATAAAGATACAAAATGTAATAAACGAATATTAAAAATGGCAATAATCAAATCAATATCCGGTATCAGAGGAACTGTTGGCGGTAAAACCGGCGAAGGACTCAACCCGCTAAATACAGTCAAATTTGTATCGGCTTACGCTTCCTTTATAAGAAGTAAAACAAATAAAAAATCAAACACAATCGTTGTCGGTCGAGATGCCCGTATTTCAGGGAAAATGCTGGAACAGTTAGTCGTTGGAACCCTCATGGGAATGGGATTCAATGTTGTCAACATAGGATTAGCCGCAACACCTACAACTGAAATTGCGGTGGCGATGGAAGACGCCTGCGGAGGAATCATCCTCACGGCAAGCCATAATCCGAAACAGTGGAACGCATTAAAACTGCTGAATGAAAATGGCGAGTTCTTAAATGCAGAACAAGGCAATGAAGTACTTCGTTTAGCGGAAGCAGAAGATTTTATATATGCCGAAGTAGAACAGTTGGGAACAATCATTGAGAAAGACTATACGGATAAACATATTCGGGCTGTTTTAGACTTAAAGTTAGTTGACATTGACGCAATCACCAAAGTTGGTTTTGAGGTAGCTATTGATTGTGTTAATTCGGTAGGAGGAATTATTATTCCCAAACTGTTAAAAGCCTTGGGAGTCAAAAAAATCAATGAATTGTACTGTACTCCCAATGGAGATTTTCCGCATAATCCGGAGCCATTAAACGAACATTTAGGCGATATTGCCAACCTAGTCAAAACAACAAAATCCGATGTCGGTTTTGTTGTAGATCCGGATGTTGACCGGTTAGCTGTTATCTGTGAAAACGGAGAAATGTTCGGAGAAGAATATACATTAGTAGCCGTTTCCGATTATATTCTTAAACATACTCCGGGAAATACCGTGTCTAACTTAAGTTCAAGTCGTGCTTTACGGGATATTACACAAAAATATAACTGTAAGTATTTCACCGCCGCGGTAGGAGAAGTTAACGTGACAACGAAGATGAAAGCAGTCAATGCAGTTATTGGGGGAGAAGGGAATGGTGGGGTCATCTATCCGGAAAGCCACTACGGTCGGGATTCATTAATCGGTATTGCATTGTTTCTTACCTATTTAGCTAAAGAAAAGAAAACAGTTAGCACTATACGTGCCGCTTATCCGCAATATTATATGGCAAAACAGAAAATCGAATTAACTTCAAAAGTCAATATGGATGTTATACTTCAATCAGTGAAGGAAAAGTATAAACAGTATGACATTACCGATGTAGATGGCGTAAAGATTGATTTCCCCGATAAATGGGTACATCTCCGGAAATCAAATACAGAGCCGGTTATCCGCATCTACTCGGAAGCTCATTCTTTAAGAGAAGCGGAAGCAGCCGGCATAGAAATTATGAATGTTATACGTACTTTAAAATAAAAATAATGAACGACAGAATACTCGTTACCGGAGGAACCGGATATATCGGTTCGCATACCGTAGTTGAATTGCAAAACAATGGTTATGAAGTGATAATAATAGACAATTTATCAAACTCAAGCATTGAAGTAGTAGATAATATAGAAAAAATAACAAAAATTCGCCCTGCTTTTGTAAAAGTGGATTGCTGTAACTTTGATTCTTTAAAATCAATATTAACTAAATACGGTGATATTAAGGCTATCATTCATTTTGCCGCCAGTAAAGCCGTAGGTGAATCCATTGAAAAGCCACTGTTGTATTATAGAAACAATATTGTATCCCTCATTAATTTATTGGAACTTATGCCACTGTTTAATATACAGGGTTTTGTTTTTTCATCTTCCTGTACAGTATATGGTCAACCGGACGAATTACCGGTGTCTGAAAAAGCGCCGATAAAAAAAGCCGAATCTCCATACGGCAATACAAAACAGATTAACGAAGAAATCATACAGGATACAATTGCTTCAGGGGCAAATATTAAAAGCATAATTTTACGCTACTTTAATCCGATAGGGGCACATCCGTCCGCCGAAATAGGGGAATTGCCCAACGGTATTCCTCAAAATCTGGTGCCATATATCACGCAGACAGCTATCGGCATACGAAAACAGTTAAGTGTATTTGGAAATGATTATAACACGCCTGACGGTTATTGTATTCGAGATTTTATTAATGTGGTGGATTTGGCAAAAGCACATGTTATTGCCATTGAACGGATTTTAAACAAACGACAAAAATCTCCTGTTGAAATATTTAATATCGGCACAGGAAAAGGTTTATCTGTTATAGAATTAATTCAGGCATTTGAAAAAGTAACAAGAGAAAAGCTTAATTATAAAGTGGTTGGACGCCGTTCGGGAGATATCGAAAAAGTTTGGGCAAATCCGGAATATGCAAATAATGAATTGGGATGGAAATCTGTTGAAACAATTGAAAATACGCTATTGTCTGCTTGGAATTGGCAAATCAATTTAAATAAAAAGAACAAAAATGGATGATAAAGTATTAATGAATATCGCCGCTCATTTTCAATTTGAGGGCAAAGTGAAAAATGTACGCTCTCTTGGCGAAGGTCTTATTAATGATACATTCTTTGTTGAAACAACCGGAAATTCACCCAATTACATTCTTCAACGCAAGAATAAAAACATATTTCAAAATATTCCGGCAATGATGAATAATATCTATCAAGTAACCACTCATTTAAAAAACAAAGTAATTGAAAAAGGTGGTGACCCGTTTCGTGAAACACTGACATTGATACAGGCAGAAGACGGGAAATTTTATTATAAACAGGATGATGATTACTGGACAGCCTGTCTGTTTATTGAAGACACAATCACTTATCAATCAGCCTCATCCTTAGAATTAGCCTGTCAGGGAGGAAAGGGTATTGGAAAATTTCAAGCCATGCTGTCCGATATGAAAGAGCCATTGGATGATATTCTTCCCGGATTTCACAATATCAAATTCCGTTTTGAACAATGGGATCAGGCAATAGAAAATGATAAAGCAGGGCGTGTAAAACAACTTCAAACAGAAATATCCCGGATTGAAAAATATCGAAAGGAAATGCTTGATTTTTACTCAAAAATAGAAGCCGGTATCATTCCTTCACGGGTTACTCACAATGATACAAAAATCAGTAATATTCTCTTTGACAAATCGGGAAACATATTGTGTGTAATTGATTTAGACACCGTTATGAACAGTTCTTGCCTCTACGATTACGGCGACGCCATACGGTCGTATGCAAATGCAGGATTGGAAGATGACAGAAA
>JAIRLY010000185.1 GCA_031259075.1 Dysgonamonadaceae bacterium
GGAAAAGGTGATACAGAAAGCCATTGACAGGGAAGGGAACATGACGGCCAGCCTGGATACTAACGACCTGATCCATGTACTCTCCCGTGTGGCGTGGCGGCGTGTAAAACATGGAGACAGATGCCCCGAATGTGGGGGAGAAGGAGAAATTGAATGCGAATATTGTGGCAGCGAGTGTGAGTGCAAAAGATGCAAAGGCGTCGGCGAAGTAAACATCCGCATCAAAGAATTTTCCCTGCCCGAAAGCATGGAAGATTACGAGATAAGGATAGGCCCCCTGGTTTTCCGCGCGGACCGTCTTCAAGCAATTGCACTTGCCGCACAGATGTTACAGGCCGAACGAATCACGTACCGTTACCACAAGGAAGGAGAAGGGGCATTGTTCGGTTTTGCCGGGCTGGACATACTGTTGATGCCGGTTTGTGTAGATCGGGCCAACACGGAAATTGAATTAAATCCTGTATCTAATTACTTATAAATGATTGAAACATGCGAAAAAAATACAAGTTTGAACAGGAAACGCCCAAATTGCTAAAAAAAATGGGACTTGATGAACTATATCAGAAACATATTAAAATATTTAAAGAGCGGGAAAAAACACGCAGAGAAATCTGGATAAAAAACCCGCCTAATTATAAATGCAAGGCGTATAAAGAAATATTATACAACACAACAGAGGATTTATTTACAATAACGGGTGAAGATTTTTTCGCCAAGGCACGAACGTACAACAAAGAGGATTTATATTATGAAAACAATTAAAGAACTGACAATTACTGTAACTTACAAGGTGAGTTATGGAGAAATTATGGTTTCTGATGATATAGCTGAAGAATTAGAGGCTCTATATGATTCGGGAGGCCACTGCGATTGCAATTCAGACAACGGGGAAGCGGTAGAATGGCTGAACGACCATACCGATGAAGCGGACGCCTTCGATTGGGAATACGAAATTAACGAATTAGAATTGGAAGATGAAGATATTCTTATAAAAGGGATTAGTTAAGACTTATTAAACAACAAGAATCATGAAATATATAATAAGAAAGTATCAGTATTGCACAAAGCTGTTTGTTGAAAACGCGAAGATGAAATCTCTCTGTGAAATGGCAGATCTCATCGAAATTTCGTATCCGGAGAGTGTTGTAGAGGTGATTTACAATAGGTTGATCAATCAGGGGTGTGTCATACTAAAAAGCGGTGATAATCTTTGTGAAGGTATTAAGAAGTTAATTGAAAACCATGAATAATAACTCCCAATACATCACGCAATCGTGGGAGTGGTGCAAAGATTACCGTTCCCGGATGGGAAAGGAGTCCTACGAAGCCTACGTGAACAAGGTATACACCTTGTTGTTGAATATGCGACCGAATACTTATTTTTCGATCGGGAAAAATGTAAGTCCTGAAAATCTCGATTTATTCATCAAGATTTGTTGCATGTTCATACAGGAACAATTTCTGTCCGACCGATGTCGGGATTATCATCATACATTTAGTCCGGATTATCGCGAAATCCGATGCGTATCCCTTCATTTTTCAAAGTTAAATAGTAATAAAAGTAACACTGTAACAATATGATATCCGTCGAAGACATATATTCGAAAACGAATAACGGATTAGACATCATCCTATTCTTTTATCCACAGGCCCGCGAATGCCTTTCCGGCCGGCAAAAACATTTCCGTATCCGGGAAAGCGACCAAACACCATCGGCATCGCTCAAAGAAGTAAAGGGAATATGGAAAGTAACCGACTTCGGCGATTCGGGCCGGGCCATGTCGCCGATCGATATTTGTATGCAGGAAAAGAACCTGTCGTTCACGGAATCTGTTTTTTATCTTGCTCGCGAGTTTAATGTAGACGGTCGGAATATTTCCCCCGAAATCAACAAAGCCGATATTCGGACGCGGCCGGCCGCGGAAAATGAATCGGACGGATGGTTTGTTTTCCAGTTGAACGATCATTTTTCGGATTCCGAACTGAAAATCCTGGGGCCGCGGGTAAGGGAAGAATCCTGTCGGGCGCTCGGATGGTCATCGGCAAAAGAATACAGCACGACGAAAAATGGCAAAACAACCACCATATCGAGCACAGAAAATTATCCGATATTTATTCGGGAATGCCGATATGTCGAAGCGGATGGGAAATCGGAGGCACATTTCTATAAAATTTATCAGCCATTGAATCCGGAAAAGAATTTTCGATTTTTCTATCATGGAGCCAAACCGCAAAAATATGTGTGTGGGTTATTTGAATTAAAAAAAGCTTACCAGTCCCACAACGATCAGCGACACCGCGATATGATTAATTCCGGAGAAATGGACGAGGGCGACACCTACAAGTACGAAAAGCTTCCCGAAGCTTTCATCTGCAGCGGTGAACGGGATTCGATCTGCGTACATGCCTTGGGTTACCATCCGTTGTGGTTCAATTCGGAAAGTTATAATTTGTCCGAATTTGAATACCGCGAAATCTGCAAATATGTAGACAAACTCTACAATATTCCGGATATTGACGCCACTGGAGTAAAAAAAGGCATTGAAATGGCATCCCGGTTTATTGATATTTACACGATATGGCTACCCGATAAACTCCGGACATACAAAGATCGACGCGGAAAGCCCCGTAAGGATTTTCGGGATTTTGTCGAAATCTGGCCGGAAAAAGATCGGTTCCGCGAGTTGCTGAATATGGCTATGCCTTTCCGTTCTTGGGAATGGAAGAAAAATGATAAAGGGCAGGGCCGGTTAGAACTGATCTCCAGCTACGCCATGCATTTTCTTCGCTGTAACGGCTTTGCCTGTATCGAAGACAAAAATTCCAAGTTTGGAAAAATGTTTGTACACATACAGAATAATATTGTCCGAGAAGTGAAAGCGAAAGATATCCGTGCTTTTTTCCGGCAGTTTGTCGATGATCGTTGTTTGCCGCTGGACATCCGGGAGCTGGTCAAAAACACGACACGATTATCGGAAACATCGCTGGATAATGTGGACGAGGTTACACTGGACTTTTGTAATCACACGCCTTATTCTCAATTTTTTTTCTTCAAAAATGGCATATGGGAGGCAACCGCCGACCAGGTGATTGTACACAAAAGCGCCATCCAACGTTACGTCTGGCAGGAAGAATTGATAGAACATACGGTGAAGCGTTTAGAACCGATGTTCAACATTGCCGGCGATTCGGGTGAAACCGGCGAACGAAATTGGGACATTCAGGTAGCAGGCGACAATAAAAGTATTTTTTTCAAATTCCTGATCAATGCCAGCCGGATATACTGGCGAAAGGAATTTGAATACAACAACGACCAAATGACGGAAGAGGAGAAAAAGGAGTATCTGAAAAAATACAGGTATGCCATTGACGGCCCCCTGTTATCTCCGGAAGAGATTGCCGAACAGAAACATCACCTTGTAAACAAAATCTTCTGTTTGGGTTATCTTCTACATCATTACAAGGCGGAAAATCGCTCGTGGTGCGTTTTCGCAATGGATAATAAAGAAGGGAGTACCGATGATGAGAACAACGGCGGCACCGGTAAATCATTTTGTTTCAAAACTCCACGATTATTCATGAAATCGGTAACGCTTTCCGGTCGTAATCCGAAACTGATAACTGAAAACAGGCACGCATTTGAAAACGTAACCGAGCATACCAAGTACATATTAATCGATGATTCCGATAAATACACGCCGTTCAATTTCTTTTTTGATGTCATTACCGGAGACATCACCGTCAATCCGAAGAATACCAGGTCGTATACCATTCCTTTTGAAAAGGCTCCGAAATTTTGTATGACGAGCAACTATACGCTTCGGAACATTGACCCTTCTGTCGCTCGCCGCGTGTTATATTCCGTTTTTTCAGACTACTATCATGAGAAGACCGAAGACAATGACTACCTCGAAACCCGCACCATTTACGATGATTTCGGGAAAAGTATTTTTCGGGAAAACTACACCGAAGAAGAATGGAATGCCGATATCAATTTTTTGGTAGATTGCTGCCGTTTTTACTTATCCGTCATCAAAGATGGGATTAAATTGCAGCCGCCCATGGGCAATGTTACCGTCCGAAACCTTCGGAGCATTATGGGCGATGACTTTCTTAATTGGGCTGAAATCTATTTCAGCAAAGACTCAGGCAATTGCGACCGGTTGATATTACGGTCGGTCATTTACGAAAATTTCATATCTGTTACCGGAGTAAGGAACTGGAAGGCAAACCGATTTTCCAAGTGCATGAAAGCATTTTGCCAATATGAAAGGTACATTATTTGCCTGAATCCTCCTAAATTGTGCAATAGTAAGGACAGAATTATCAAGCGTGTGGCCGGCGAAGAGAGCCCGAAGGAGTTTTATTATATTCAGACAAGAGAAAAGATCGATGAAGATTTTTCAGGTGATCTTCAAAACGGGAACCTGAAAGAAATAAAATCCGAAATGCCGTTTTAGCTTCATATTATTTACACGAGAAGCATTACATTAGACGGCAGGGATAAACACAGGCGCCGGCAGGTGCCGGCGTAAACAAGAGCAACTGGTGAGAGTCGGCGATAGTCGGCTCTCACCAGTTGCAGTCCAAATCAAAATTCCATTACAACCGATGGAGGAAATTCTCCTCCATCGGTTTTTTAGAGGGTGTTTGCCGTCGACTTGGTTCCCTTTTCCCCTCTCACCCAAAATTTACACGAAAAAAGTGTAACACTGTAACAGAAAACCTAAAAGCACGCAACAGATTAATAATCAAAAAAAAACATTCAAACATACTTTAAATATCCTGTTACAGTTGTTACAAACTCTTTTAAAAAGTGTAACAAAAATAGAGTAAAAAAAGGCTGTTACAAATTTGATTTTTCTTTGTTGCTGGTTGTGTTTCTAAGTTTGTACGATCTAAATAGCTGCATATTAACACATTGAAGAAAGAATTTATCTCTGTTACAATGTTACGCTTTTTTCGACAGAAATTATATGGAGTAGAGAAAAGAATCGTTGGACCATGCAGGGAGAGAAAACTCTTTTTATTATCGCCATTTGTTTCCTGCATATTGATTTTTTTGTATTAAATATTTGTGTATTAAATATTTATTTTGTAATTTAGCAAAAAAAAAGCATGGTAACGACTCGCATCTGTGTGAAACCTCATTTAAAGGAATATATTGTCGGAAAGTATAATCTGTTTTCCGACGACAGGATTCGTTTTCCAGATAACCTTGACATCTATCATACCCTATTCAATTTGACCGAAAAACGTCCACCCGGCTGTTTTCGGGACGACGGAAATTTAGAAATCGTATTGCCCGACCGGCATTGGGCCAAGCATCCCGAAACATATAATTATCTGGGAGTTCGTTCTCAGAAAATTATAAACCGAAAATTAGAAATCATGTTCTGGGCCGATTTCAGGGAGTATGTCGATTATCAGCATCATATCAATGCCATCTCTTATATTGAAGCAGTATGCCTGTTCCTGCGCAGATATGGCATACAGTCGATTTCTGAAGATGCCATGCTAAAAAATTACTACCGCTGGCGTAAAAAGATACGAAACGCCGACAAAAGGGGCTACAATAAGAAAAAATTCAGTGAGTAAGTGTATTTATTTGTCTTTTGTTTGTCCTGTCCTTGTCTTTTATTGTCAACGATTTAAAAATAAACATTTTATATAGTTTTAGATATGAGTAAGATAATTTGTGATGCCGTTGATTTTGTCTTTATACACGAAATCAATGATATGAATCCGGAAGGAGTTCCGATCTTGGAGGAAGGAAAAAGCTGGAAAAAAATAATTCCGGTCGAAAAACCTGTTTATCAATCTGTAATAAAACAAAACGATGCCGGACCAACGAATGAAGAAACGATAACTGTTAAAGCACGTTGCAGCAATCTCACCGGGTTGCTTGTGAAATATTGTGGTTTTCATTTAATCCTCCGTATAAGTACCGATGAAAAAATATTCTATGTAGGAACGCTTGAATACCCGTGTATTATGGAGTACACCTGCGACAAAGTATTCGACAATTTTACATTCAGAGCTATTTCGTCGACATAAAGTCCTTTACTGCTACAAAGATAGTGCGTAATATTGTCGTGTAAAATACATTGCAATGTTAAAGCATGAATTTCTGCAGGAAATAAGAAAATCCGTTTTTGGCCTTGACAGTTCAGGATGGGATACGATTGATTCGATTGCGAACGCTATTTATCTGGGCACTTTTGCTCCCGAAAGCATTGAGTCTTTCATCCTGTCCACTCGTGGCGAAGTTTTACATCTTCCCGAAGAAGACAGCGATGAAAATCCGTTCGACCGGTGGCAATATGATTCCATAGCTGTTATTCCGCTTTTTGGAATCATGTTTAAACGATCATACTGGTGGTCGTATGGCATGGATGACATAGCTAAGATTATCCGGCTGGCTTACAATTCCGAAAAGATAGCTGCCGTAATCATTGACGCAGATACTCCGGGTGGAAGTACGGATTCCCTGTATCTTTTACAGGAAGTTCTGAGCGAAAAAATAAAACCGACATTCGGATACATCAATGGGATGTGCGCTTCCTGCGGGTATGTAGCTTTATCGTATACGGACAGGCTTTATGCCATCAACCGGATGGCAAGTGTGGGAGGAGTCGGTGTCTATGCACGGATGGTTGTTCCCAATAAAGAAAACGCTCCATACAAGATAGTAGAAGTCTACCCGAAAGAATCGAAAGATAAAAACATTGAGGTTCGCGAAGCCATCAAAGGAAACACGGCGCCGTTGGAAGAAGAACTTTCCAAACTGGCGCTTTACATACAGCAAACCGTCAAAGGCAACCGTCCTGCTATCAGCGAAGATACAATGAGTGGAAAGTTATACTACGGCTACGAAGCCGAATCGTTGGGAATGATCGACGGCATACGAAAATTTACGGATATCGTAATGGAACTGGAGACGCTTGTAGAAAAAAGAAAACAATTTTTATCAACCATTTAAATTTGATTAAAGATGAATAAACGAACAAAGAAACGTTCGCTCGACATCCTTGGATTTTTAGGGTTCAATACCCGGGAACAACGCAATGCGATGACGAACGAAGACTGGAACAAGTTTAATGCCGAATACGTAAAAAAATACGGCGTTTCGCTTGTGGAAGACTTGGAAGTTCCGGACGAAGATCCGGCACCGAACGCTCAAGGGACGGTAGTCGCCGGATCACAGGGCGAAGGAATCACACCCGAAACGCAGTCTGCCGTTTTGGTTGCTCTCGAAGACGTAGCGCAGGCAACGGGTAGCCCGGCTCCGCAAACGGCACCGGCCACGCAGGCCGAAGCCATTGATTTATTCTTGAATGCCATAAATTCGGCCACGAGGACAATCCAAGCTCTATCAGGTCAACCGGAACCGGGAGCCCCCGTAGCCGTGCTTCATGGTAGCGCAGAAATGACTCCGCAAATTTTGGCTATCGTGATGGGTCATTCTCCGCATACTGCGACCCACGTTTTTGGTATCGAGAACGATTACATGAGACGCGGAAACTGGTGGAACGAACTCACCGTAACCGGCAAAGGAAAAGATTCATACCGCGATCAGGATGCAACAGACTTCCGGGCAACGTTCAATAACTACGCAAAGGACTTTCAGGCGCGATGCATTGAATTGGCAGAGAAGAAACAACTTGGCTTGCTTGATTATGGCAAAATGGTCAAAGGCGAAAGTTATCTGGACTACACGAACATGAACGCCAAACTGGGCGAATACATCGTTCGGCGCATGGACACGATTATCGCCTACCTGCGCACATTGAAGTCGGTGAGCGGTATTTTTCCTGTTGTTTCCAACGTGCAAAACAAAATGACCGCTCCGACGGCGTTCTTTGAAGAGTTGTCGCAAAGTTATCTTTCCGGACATATTTTCAAAGGCGCAGTCAATTTTGATGGCGAAATCTACCATGTTGACGACGTGATGTTCAAATTTTTCTTCAACGATCCCAAGCAGTTGGAAAAAGAATACATTGGCTATTTGAACCGCGAAGGCAGCAATCCCATGAAATGGGCACTGTTTGAATGGTGTATCGTACATTTCGGCACGCTGCTTTTCAACGAACAGCAACGCCGCCGGGTGGTGGGTGTAAAGGTTCCGCGTCAGGGCGATTTTCCACAGCCGGCGATGCTGGCCGCCGATGGTGCATTGCGAGCCATACAGCGAGTAGAAGAAGAGTTGAAAGTTTTGCCTTTCAAGGATTTGAAATTGTACGATAAAACTACTATTGTCGACTACTTTGAAGATTTCTGGGAAAAAATTATGGCTATCCTGCCCAATACGGTCGGATATCGGATCTATGCCAACGAAAAGCATTTGCCTTGGTATCTGAAAGCTTACCGGGAAAAATATGGTAAGGATACCGATTTTGCCGGCGTTCGCGAAAACATTGCTGATTTGGCTCCGGAAAAAATTATCTGGGTGCCCAATATGGCAATGAACGATTACAAGGCATGGGTAGCCGTGCCCGGCAATGTGGAAACTTATGAGGACAAGCCGAACGAAATGTATGCTTTCTATTTCCAGCAAGATTTAGAACAGCTCATCATGGCTTCGTGGTGGAAGGAAGGCGCCGGCGTATTAGCTCCGGGTGTGCAGTTCAAAACGCTTGCCGAACTGGAAGCGTCAAAACGGAAGCTGCAATACATCTTCACGAATTATCCGGTCATTTTGTTGGATGCCGGCGCAACGAAAGTGGACGGTTCGTTGGCGTATGAGTTTGAAACCCTGCCGAATGCCAGCGCCACCGCACTGACTGATATTTTGAATGCTTCCCCTGAACGCGTTTATAAAATCGTCTGCGGATCGATGACGTATGCCACTACAATTGCCAAGTCGGGCAAATTCTCTGAAATTTCTGCCGCCTGGGTTCCCGGCGCTGTGGGAGACTATATTAAACTGTATGCACAGTTGCAGGAAACAACAGTTAGCGTTGGCGGAAAAACAAAAAAGGTGGTTCAGCCTACGGGTAAATTTCTTGAATTGGAACGCAAAGTAACTGTTTGACAGGATTTGAAATAATTCGGGGCGACTCCGCTCGCCCTGTTTTTACTAACTACTAAAAACGAATAATATGATTTTCAACTATACGGAACAGGAAAAAAGCGCAAAGCTATCGAGTCTGAAAAATCGCCTGTATTTTGCGCTGTTGAGAGATGTAGATATCGACAATTTCCCGAAAGCAGTTAATGCCACGATATCGTCTAACGTATTGCTTGCAGGAAAATACCATTATTTCCTCGACGCAAAGGTAAACACCATCAATCCAACCGGCGCTACCGGCGAAAGTCAGGGAAACATAGCGTTAACGCTTACGCCGCAGTTGGAAGGAATATCGCGCGAAACCCTGAATTTCATTTATGGAATCAATGGAGAGCGCGTGATCGCTGTCTGGGAAAACTGTGAAACTGGCGAAAAATTCATTGCCGGATCACCGTGTTCCGGCGGATTGCTGGTATCTGTAACCAGTCTTGGAAAGATGGATGACGGTTTCAATGGTGCTGTACTCACATTGACCGGTGGAGAATGTCCTGACCCATTCTACTTCTACGAAGGTCCGATTATCCGGGAAACCCCGTCGGTAATTGCTCCGGGTGCTACTGATTTTGCCATAACCAGTGCGAAGCAATACCTGTTGTCGGAAAACACGGCAGCCACCGCTTTGGAAGACATTACCGGTATAACCGACAATCAGGTGGGACGCATCATCGAACTATTGGGATCCGGCGTGAATTATCCGACGACGATTGCACCCAGTACGACGTTTATTCTGTCGAATGGAATTGCATGGTCTGCTACGCAGGGAAGCAAACTGAGTTTGCAGATTGTGAAAACAGGTACGAATGTGTACGCATTCTATGAGGTGGCACGGGCTTGATATTGAATCATATTTTATATTTACAAGGCATATCCAGCTATTGGGTATGCCTTAAAATAAAACGAACAGTATGAATAGGATAAACATCTCTTTTGAAGAAAAAAACAATTTTGTTGTAAAAGAAAAGTCCGTGCAATATTTTTCTACGGATTTGGAGCTATTCAAAAAACATTTTCCGACCCACCGATTAAATAACGAACTGGCCCGCGCCAACTCTTTTACTTACGAACGCTTGGATGGACAAATGATCTATTCCCTCCTGGATGTTGTTTCAAAAGACGCAATCCTGAAAAATAGAGGCATTGAAGTAAGTGAGAAGCCGAAAAATCCAAAAACACCAAAAAAATCGCATTCGGGAGCCAAAGTTCCTCCGGTAAAAAAGGCGAAACCCAAATCGGCGAAGACGGATGTAAAGGAAGAGTTGCATGCGTTAAAAACACGTATTTCCGCTTTGGAGGAAAGTGCTGAAGTTTCCGAAGAAGACATATCATTCTTGCGGGATGAGATTGACAACAAAGATGCTTCTATTGAAGATTTGCAGAAAAAAATCGAAACGTTGGAAGCAAAAGCCTTCAGTAAAAAAAAAGCAAGCAAGTCGAATTTCCCGGAATAGACTGGCAGGACAATTCCAATCCTGACATCCAAACATGCATTCTCTTGTATGACGAACGTGTAAGCACCTACCATCGCATGCGAGAGATTGATGCTTTATTAGACACCCAACCGGAGCTTGCCAGAGAGATGATCGAATACGACCATCGAAACAGGCAGGCACATAAAGAACTGCAATTGTATAACGACCACAAAACATTTTTATACAAGCATCCGATTGTCTCCCATCGGAAAGCATACGAAGAGCAATTTGCTGAGCTGTACGAACTCAAACGCGCTAATCCCAATACTTTTATCAATGAAATAACAAACGTAACGCAGAATATTCGCAGAATACAAAGCAATCTGAATAAACAGAAATATAAGTCAACAGAAGAAAAACAATCGTGGGAGCAAAACCTGTCTCGTGCTGAAATACGAAAAAAAATACTGGAAGAAGTAATCAATAAATAAAATTCGGCCTCCATTTTGGGAGGCTTTTTTTTACAATGAGAACCCATTAAAATTTCATAAACTATGGATTATGCAAAAATTCATACGAATTTAACCTATCTGATATTTTTACGGCATCAAAACACTTGATAATCAATTAAAAAAAATTCAGCAAATGATAATTAATC
Organism: Dysgonamonadaceae bacterium; assembly: GCA_031259075.1. Taxonomy (GTDB): domain Bacteria; phylum Bacteroidota; class Bacteroidia; order Bacteroidales; family Azobacteroidaceae; genus Azobacteroides. Next base: position 11,138 of record JAIRLY010000185.1, read on the forward strand.
TCTGCTCCCTGCCCACAACGACCGTGCCGCTGGGAGCCTGCCTTGCATTACAGAGATTTTCTGATTAGGGGAAATATGATTATCCTATTGATATATCGTGTTCTACGTTTTGTTTTTCGCAGTGATTTTAAGCTGAGAAAAAGTTGTTGGATTTCTATCAAAATGTGCCCGATTTTATTCGTCCTTTTGTGTACGAACTGATCTCAATAATTTTGTTCAATAAATTATTGTTTATAGTGAAGCTGCATTGGACTACAGAAAAACGGATTGTCAGGGAGTTGGTACCACTTGATTACAATCCCCGTATTCGGAATGAAAAGAAACAAAAAAAACTTTCGGAAAGTATTGAAGCATTCAACTTAGTAGAAATCCCTGTTATCAATCGGGATAACCATATTATTGCCGGACAGCGCAGGTGGGAGGCACTGTTTGAAACCGGACGGGAAAATGAAACGATTGATGTTCGCGTGCCGAACCGTATGTTAACGGAAGACGAAGTCAAGCGATATAATTTACTCTCGAACACACATGCGGGGGAGTGGAACCTACCCATGCTTGAAACACATTTTACCAACATATACAAAGACATAGTAGAATTTCCATCGATGACAGTAAATCTCCCATCGACAGATATGCTGAATAATAAAAAACAAACAGAAATAATAGAAGATGATTTCGATGATGAACCTTCATCTGATCAAGTTACACAGGCGGGCGATATCTATGAGTTGAACGCCCATAGATTGTTATGTGCTGACAGTACCGATCAACATGCTTTATCCAATTTGATGCAGGACAAATTAGCGGAGATGGTGTTTATCGACCCACCCTATAATGTACGTATTAAAAATATTAGCGGATTGGGAAAAACGAAACATGTTGAATTCAAGATGGCATCCGGGGAAATGAATAAAAGTCGGTTTACCCGCTTTCTGGAAGATTGTTTTTTGAATCTGATTAAATTTTCAAAGAACGGCTCAATACACTATATCTGTATGGATTGGAAGCATATAAATGAACTCACGACAGCCGGCAAAATCTATACAGAACAAAAAAATTTAATTGTTTGGGAAAAAGACAATGCTGGAATGGGAACATTCTACCGCTCTCAACATGAGCTTATTTTTGTATATAAAAATGGCAAAGGAAAACACATAAATAACTTTGGATTTGGTGAAACCGGCCGCTATCGAACAAATATCTGGAAATATGCGGGTATGAATTCCTTTGCTTCCAAAGATCGTGAAAACCTCAAAGATCATCCGACAGTTAAACCAATCAGACTTGTTGCCGATGCCATTTTGGATTGCAGTAATCTATATGGAATTATATTAGATATATTTTTAGGATCTGGAACAACAATCATTGCTGCCGAACAAACGAACCGAATTTGTTATAGCATAGAAGTGGATCCCAAATATTGCGATTTATCGATCCGTCGATACCTCCGGTTTATGAAAAATCATAATATCCCCGCAGTAATTACGCGGAACGGGAAAACACTTTCTGATACCGATTTAAAATCCTATGGAAAAGACCTATACTGATGAATTTCTGCTCAACGTATCCAACTTCGGGATCTTAGGGTATTCGGTTGAAAAAATCATCGACCTGACAGACCCACCGGACGTCGAACAGTTCCGGATTGATTTTTCAACTCCAGGAACCCTCGTTTATAAATCTTATCGAAAAGGAAAAACAACCGGCGAATACAGTTTGGATAAAGATTTGTTTGACAAAGCAACAAAAGGGCATGATTCCTTATCCAACACGCTATTATACGAGAGAGTGAACAAAAAAAGAATTGATAATAAAATTTCGGAAAATTTCGGCACATGATAGAACATCTACAAAAATTATTACCTGAAATAGTCGAACAGTTTTTGGTATCGCGTGAGGCAGAACCACTGGGTATTCCCAAAAAAATCGCCGATTACATCCTACAAATCAACGAAGCCGCTAACTTGAATAAAAAACATCACTCAATTTCGGAATGTGCCAAAAAACTTCAACTCTCTTTTCCAGAACTCTCTATTCACACCTGTAAGAGTCGGATATACGATTCAATCAATTACTTGAATCAGGATTGTACGGTTACATCCGAAGCATGGTATCTGTACTATGCCGACATGTTTATGAAGCTGTTTGAAGTAAATCTCGTTGCCCATAACTTCAAAGAAGCACGCGTGTGTCTGCTTAAATCCTGTGAATATCGTATCAAGGCGTCAGTCAACGCCGTCGATCCGGACCGTGTCAAGTTCAAGCATCAAATCGTTTCCGCCGATATGGAATTAGATCGGATGGGCATTAAAAAACAGGGCATATTAAGCGCTTACAAAAAGGCGTTGTCCATCATTGAGAATATCGACGCCACCGACATGGAAAGAAAACGAATCATCAATGAGGTAGAACGCGAACTAAACATCAACGACATCGAACATGAAGAAATCAAAAATTGATGATATTTTTCAACGAACCTACTTGTCGGCTTTGCAGATAATCATCAAACTGGCTGATCCGCAAATTGTCATTTGTGAACTTGGACGTGGGTCGGGGAAAACAACCCATATCATGGCCTCCCGAATGGACAGGGTTCAAAATTCCATGCCCGGCTCGCTCATCACCCTGGGCGCGGCAACTTATCGGGATATCTTCGACAACATTCTACCGGGCTTGCTTGAATACCTGGACGAAAATTACGAACGGGGAGTGTATTATGAAGTAGGGAAAAAACCACCCCATCACTTCAAAAAATGCACCACCACTATCTTTAACTGGAAGCACTCTATTTCTTTCGTAACCGGCACAGTGATTAAGTTTGTATCGTCCGATCGCCCCGAATCGGTACTGGGCATTAACGCCGCTCATTCCTTTTGGGATGAATTGCTAAAGATAAAGAAAGAATTCATGCTCGAACGGGCGATGCCGATACTTCGTTCCGATCGCGCTAAGTTCGGGCAATCCCCCTATTTTATGGGTTGGTCCGGTTTCACCTCCACCCCAAATTTCGAGACTGACGAGGACTGGTTTACTGACATGGAAAAAGAGATGAACCTCGAACTCATTCATTGCATTCAGGAAATTGCGTATGAAGCGGATCTTCGCCTCCAGGAACTTGAAATCGCACGCCAATTGCTTGATTTCGACACAATCAAACGACTGGAACGTTTTGTCGGACGCTGGAACGAACGCCTGGATACGCTCCGGAAAGGCCAAACCTTTTATGTCCGTGCATCGTCGTTTTCCAACCTGAAGATATTAGGAATCGACTACATCGAAAATCAAATCAAATCCATCAAAGATAAAGATATGCTTTACACTTCCATTTTCGCCATTCGGAAATTGAAAGTAAAAGATATGTTCTTTGGACAATTCGGAAAACAACACCTGTTCGATGATGGCTACGACTACCGGTATATCGACCTGATCGCTGCCGACGAAACCATTGACGACACTTGCCTGCACCTGCGATATTATGATAAAAATCTACCAATATATGCCGGTTACGATGCCGGGCCTTTTTCATCCATTGTATTTGCACAGCGAAATCGACGGGAAAAAGAGTTCCGGGTATTAAAAAACATTTGGGTCCATCATCCGGATCAACAGGATGTAATGGCCAAAAAAATAGACGATTTCTTTGCCGGCGGCCGCAAAGAACTCATCCTGCATTACGACCGGGCAGCCAATCAAAAAGATCCACACTGGAAGAAGTACTATCCAAACTACAGGGAAATGGGAGTAAATGATACCGACGCCATCTTGCTTCAACAAGAACTGAATGCGTTGGGCTGGCGGGTGATCCTGATGTCCAAAAAACAGAAAGACATCCTCTATTCGCAGCACTATCGGCTACTGAATCTTTTATTTGGCAAACACGACGGAAAGCGCGACAAGATACTCATCGACCGGAACGAATGTGAAGCCCTGATATCGTCCATCAATCACAGCCCGTTGAAACGCCACGAAGGACGAGTCATGCTCGATAAATCATCCGAAAGCCTTCCGTTTGAAGAACAGGCGTACAATTCCACACAATTAGCTTCCGCACTGATGTATCTGCTGTGGGGCGAATATAGCCGGTTATTGCCCGACAGCGATCTAAGTCAGGATACGCCAAAAGGTGCCGGAACATATATGCCCTGATGTCCTTTTTTCTGTTTGCCATAAACGTTTATTTTGCAACATGAAAAATCAAAAAAAAATATCAGGCATAGAAGCCATCCGGCGGGCGCGTAACTTGAAATACGTTCCCGGAGCCGGCTTTGCCCTAATCCATTTGACCTATAACGCCAAAACGAAAGAATTCGGGCAGGTATCCAAAACGGAGCGTGCACGGGTTCGTCCCGCGCTCAAGGAAGACACTTTTACCGAGGATGGCGACCTGTATTTCACTTACGAAGATATGGACACTGGTGAACCCAAAATGTGCTTCAAGCGCTTGATGCGCTACATCGGGTTCCCGCCGGATTACGAACTGCTTAAAATAGACTGGTACAATGACGGAATTTGAAATAAAAGACGGACGCGGGTTCGCTGCCACCTCCGCCGGTGGTGTATTGACATTCGAGATACAGGGCATCTCCGAACGCGACGAAATCAGGGAAAAGGAGTACCGGAATATCTATTCCCGTTACGCCATGGACAACATGAACATGAAACTCGGCGACTATACTGTACCGTTTTGGGGCGAAGGACACAACCTCTACCCGCAGCATGTTTTTTCAACAACAAGCGAAAACAAACTCTTACCCGAAGTGATCCATAAGCAGGTAAAATTCTTGTTCGGCAAAGGCCCGCGCCTGTTCCGCGAAGTCATACAGGGTGAAGGTGAAAAACAGCGTCGCGTACGCATGCCGGTTGAATCGCCGGAAATTCAAGACTGGCTCGAATCGTGGGAAGAAAACGGGTACAACCATTATTGGGGCTATCTAAAAAACCTGATCACAGACTATTATTACGTAAATACCTGTGTGAGTCGCTACCATTTTGCCAAATCACGCCGTTTAGTTGGGCAGTCGAAGGGGAAAATGGCACATCCCATAATAGCCTTGTCATACATTGGGTCGGACGAAGCGCGGTTAGCAACCCAAATGAATTCGCTCACTAAACGCATCGCAAACAGCGACTGTCAATGGGTCATCCTTGGCGACTGGATGCAACCTGACCGCTACGATTACGAAATCTATAACCGGTTCAACCCATCCGATCCGTTCCGCTACCCCACTGCCGTAGCCTTCCATTCCGACAAAACATTCACAAAAAGCGTATACGCTCTCAACGAATGGTTCAAAGGCCTCTTTGAATGGATCAAGGCCTCGAACCTTTCCCCAAAATACCTGAACAGTTACCTGAAAAACGCCCTGAACGCTCATATTCATGTAATCATTCCCGGAAGTTGGTATAACAAACAAAAGGAAATTTTCGAAACAATTTGCCGCGAAAATCTTACCGGCGAAGCGCCCGTTCAGTCAGAATACAAAGGCATAAAGCTGCTAAACGAAAAGGGCGTTCCGATTCAGTTTTACGAAACCATGGTCGATCAATTGATCGTGAGCGAATTGAAAGCCATCACAACACTCATGACCGGTGAAGGCAAAAATCAGGGCAAACTCTGGGCATCGACCAAGTGGGGCGAAGAAGGTTGGGAATTCAAAGAATTTCCCGGAAAATTCCAAGAATATTTTAAATCCATTATCGACTTTGACAAACGCGCCGATCAGGTTATTCTGGCTGGCAAAGGTATAGCGTCATCTATTACCAACGTAGAGAACGACGGGGTTATCAGCAAGTCCGGAAGCGACGTATATTACAATTATCTGATATACGTCGCATCCCTGACACTTGATGAATATTTCGTGCTCAAAGAAATCAACCGGGCCATTCACCTCAATTTCCCGGAAGCAAAAAGCCAAGGCATCCGGCTGGGTTTTTGGATCGATATCCCGGCGAAACTTCAGGAAACAAGCCCGTCGGAACGTCCGGCAGCAGTATCTACGCCGGATAATAAAAACAATCTGCATAAAAACGAAGAACAAAACAAAGAAAAAGATGATTAAAGTGCCATTCAAGCGCGAATCTTTCGCCCGCGAAATGAAACCGAAAATTTCCGGCGCAAACCTTTCGCTCGAATACGACAATATCGAATCGAGCCTAATGAAAGTTGCCGCCGAAATTGCTCGTACACTTCCGCAGGCATTAATTGACCGACTTTCAACCGAATACATATCAGGTAATCCTGTCCAGCTGTCGGCTACCGCTATCGACTACCTGCAGCGGGCCATGCTGCATTTTACAATTTACGAACATTTAATCTTTCTTATCACCCGCGTTTCGAACGACGGCGTAACGATCAAGAAAAACGACGACGAAACAACCGCCTACAAATACCAGGTTGACGAACTGAACAACAAACTGATTACGACGGCATGGTTCTGGATGAATCTGTTGATTCGTTTTCTAAACGATCATTTGGACAATTTTCCGGAATGGGCAGGGAGCGACGAAAAGAAAACGCTCGATGAACTCCCGGTCGACTTGTCCGACTTTAACCGCTGGGTAGGCGTTTCTATGGCCGGTGGCGAATACTTCATGATGTGTGCCGGATGGATTATCCGCGAAGTTTGGATAGACTGTGTCTGCTCTCGCTTCCGTGAACCGGTAAAAACCAGTGCCATCGCCCGCGCCGTCTGTTACGAAGTGATGGGACGCGCCACACAACGTCTGGCCTACTCGGCTCTACCGGAACCTGTCCGTATCGACATCGACAACGAGATGGGGAAAAATCATCGCGCCGCTGCCGATAAATACATCCGGGAATATGTCGCCGGACAATTGATCAATAAAGCGGAAACCTACTGGAATGCAGTGGATATGGAAATCAAAAAACAGGATATCGAACAACAGCGGAAATCGGCCGGTAGCCGGCCCCTTGTGGGCGAAAGAAATTTGCACGAATCCGACAAATTTTGCTTTACATGAAAACAATACAGCTACACAAGGGCTCCATCGAACTCCCCGACAATTGGGAAGATTTGTCATACAAAGAAAAAATCTTCACATTCGGCATCCTGAGCGAGCTGTTTGCCGGTGTCCTCACGCCCGAAGTAGCGCGTCTGAAAATGCTGATTGAATATACCGGATACAAACCATCTGTCGTCCAACTCATCCGGGAAGCGCTGTCCAAATCCGATCAGCGTGAAGTCATCCATTTCAATTTATTGAAACTCTCGGAACAGCTCCATTTTGCCTTCTCTGTCGAAGGGAACAAAATTGTTCCCAATTATGTGTTCAGAACCAATCCGATCCCGGTTTTGAAACTCAACCGGAAAATATATCCGGGCCGCCGCTTCGAACTGGACATTACCGCCCGAACAAACATTACGGCTCGCGAATTTGCCGACTGTTTCGATCTGCTCTCCGCACAGCAGCACTTAACTTCCGACGCCGATCGCGCCGAATGCATCAGCCAGATCTGCGCCATTCTCTACCCAAAAACCGAAAATTACAAAGAGAACATGGTATCCGGACACGATAAACAAATGCGCTCCGTTTTCCCGGCCGCTAAATTTGGAATCATCTTTTGGTTTACAGGTATTGCCAGATTTTACACCGGACATCCGGTCTATGGCTTGCTGTTCAAAAACAATAAAAAAGAAGCCGGTACGGATAAAATTTCGCTGGGAATGAACGAAATAACGCTTACGCTCAAAAAAGAAGGATACGGTGATCCGGAAACCATGAGCGTCAACGACTGGTTCGACTCACAAGTGAAATACCTGAAAGATATGATCCACAAATCCATCGCTGCCGGCGTGAAGGTAACCGAGCTGTCTCAAAAATCGGGCATTCCGATCGATGTAATTCATAAATTGTCATAACGATGAACGAAGATCTTATTATCAAGTTATTCCGCTACTTTTCCCGCTTCGTGCCGGTGCCGGTACTGCAGGAAGTCATGATTCAGCCTGAAGGCTCCCGCTATCCGGGATATTCCGAAATCGAATCGGAAATACTTTCTTCTTCGGAAGATTCGGCTCGTATTCCGGATATTGAAAAATTTGTCCTGTCGATCAACGAAAATTTCTTATCCGAACGAGTCAAGAATGCAAAAAGCTACATCTTATACGTTGAATACGGGAATATAACAGCCGATTTTCAAAAGGCCAACGGTGTGAAGCAAACACTTGGTATTACCGTCGCCCATAACTTCAACGACGCCAACCACGACAACCTGAACGAAGTGTTGCTGATGGATCGTTGTCTGAACTTACTGACAACGATTCTCAGACAAATGATAGTCGATCAGAAGCAGTTAGACTTTTGCTCCTCTATTGACCTCATTACCATGCCCGTCGAAATCCTGCCCGTCGATCCCATTTCCTTCTACGGTTGTGGAGGATGGGCGGCCATGTTCAAAAACGCAACAACCGTATTGCTATGACCATTCATGAAACTCAGGACAAATTGATCGACCACCTGTTCCTGTTCGACAACTGGACAGATCGTTTTAATTTCCTGATTTCCGAAAGCGAAAACCTGCCACCGCAATGTCCCGGACAACTGCTGCATCACCGGATCGAAGGCTGTCAAAGCCAAACCTGTTTCCACGCATACAGGAACGAGAGTTGTCTGATAGTCGAAGGATGGAGCAACAGTCCGGTAATGGGCGGAATAATCGTATCGATCATAAAAGTATTCAATCTCTCGAAAATAGATGAATTAAAGAACGCTGACATCTATTTTCACACAAAATCCGGATTAGTAGACAATCTCACCCCCATGCGCCGGGCCGCCCTGGAGGAAATCATACGTCGCATTTCCATTCTTTCCAGACAAACATAGTTTTTGCTTCAATGTTAAATCTTTCCATTCCTCTTGGAATATTCGGAGATTCTCCGTACATTTGCAATGCTAAACTCGTTACGTGCAACCGTAGCTTGCCAGGTCCAGGCTTTTCTGATGCCCGATATATGGCGGTTGTACTATTTCTTCTGATTCTTGTGCGTTGCACGGAATGAGTTTAGCGACGGGAAATGTACAGCCGTTTTTCTGTACTAAAAGAAACCCATTCAAAAAAGCATGAATGAACGAATATTAGACGGCATGACCGTTAAAGAAGCCATCACACGGTGCGGAGAACTACTGCTTCCCTACGAACAGGTAGTACGACTCATAGCCGACCTGTCGCCATCTATCCATCGGGCGCAACTCCTCGCCGATCTTGCCTCCCCCGGAACCGATGCTTACGAATACTACCAGTCCGGAGTAGCTGAAGGAAACCTGAAGTTGAATATCGATCTGGAACATAACGTTAGCGACCCAAAGGCCAAAGACGCTTACAGGCATCTTTCGTCCGAACGCCGCCGGCAGGCAATCAATAAAAAACAAAACGAGTTGTTTGGTATCTAAGAAAATCATATATTTGCGATATGATTGCAACAGTTATACTGATAGCCTTTTTAAGCATCTACCCGGTTTGGCTGTTTGCCAAACTGACCCGGTACGGTCAAGGGATTGTCAAACCGAACTTCAAACGGATGCAGCGAAAGGTCGACGAATGGACGGGAATGTCTGTCCACGGGTCTTTTTTGTGGAATCGCCGAGGGGGAAAAGTAATGTATTGCCTGTTGTGCACCTGTGTGTTGTTCGTAAAATTCGCTCTGATAGTTTTGCTGATATGTTTTTTCTCACTGTACTTTACCTGTTAATCTGCATTCCTTTCGCTTTCATCGGCAAAGGGAATTACCGTGGCGCTCTGTTATTCAATTGGATTATGTGCGTCGCTGCCACTCCATTGCTTGGCGTTCCGTTCAATATCATATTTAACAGGCATTGCAAATAATGCTTTTGCCTCGGAAATAAATAGAGATAACCTCGCTTCATTCAAGCGGGGCTTTTTTGTCCTTTATAACCTGCCTTCGATCACCTATTTTCGCTGTAAATTATATAGCGATGATTACGGATAATATCATTAAAAAACGGTTTATGACACAGGTCCTTTCGGAAGAAGCCGTGATAATTAAAGATTTACAAGACATTGTTGTGCAGGAATTTAACCTTCAAAATATAATAGGAAAAGATCGTGCTTATCTGAAAGGTCATTTTGACTTACAAGCCTCGGATACCGGTTGCAAATTAACACTTCGTTACGTCAAAAATATTCGATATATAGATATTGGCCTTTGCCGTAAAAGAGGATTGTCTATTTATAACAGAATTGTATTTGGACGAATTTACAGATATACTCTTGCTAAATTAAAATACGGATTTATAGATTCGATTATAGAATCTCTTCGAAAAGAATTACAGGGAACAAATCTGGTGAATGAAGATGTATTCATAGACACTTATTACGGACATGGCACTGAAGGATGATCAAATCAATGTTATTCTCAACGTGAATGGGAATCAGGCGCGGAGCGAAATGATACAGTTAAGCGAAGCGACACAAAAACTCACCAAACGCAATTCCGATTTGGAATTGACAATGAAAAAGTTAGAGGCTCAGGGAGCAAAAGATACAGATGTCTATAATCTGTATAAGAAAGAAATGAAGGAAAACGAGAAGGCGATCGCTTCCAACAATAAAAAGTACAAAGAACTCTCTTCCAGCATTCAGATTACTGAAAAAACCATGGCCGAATTAAGGAAGGAATCACGTTCTCTGCGGGCGCAATTGGACAACACTGTTCCATCCGATCCAAAATGGAAGGAGTTGCAAAAAAAACTGCAAGAGGTTAACGCTCAAATGCAAAAAATGAGCACAAACAATAAAAACCTTTGCGATCAATTCAATACAACGATTGGTGTGGTAGCTGGAAATTTAGCAACATCTTTTGTAAAAAAAATCGGCGAATGGACCAGGGCAGCCATCGACTTTACCAAAGAGGGCATTAAAATGGCAGCATCTGCCCAAGGCATTCAACAGGCATTCGAACGTTTCGCCACAAAAGACGACCTGAGCAAACTTCGAAAATCCACACAAGGATTGGTTAACGATATGCAACTAATGAAGGCAGCCGTACGTGCCGAAAATTTCAATATTCCATTAAACGAATTGGGAAAATTGCTCGCTTTTGCTCAACAGCGGGCAAGGGATACCGGCGAATCGGTCGATTACTTGGTCGATTCAATCGTAAATGGGATTGGGAAAAAATCGAAGCTTATCCTTGACAATCTTGGAATTTCTGCTGTAAGACTGAACGATGAAATAAAAAAGGGAGGTAGCTTCGCTTCGGCGGTGAGCAAAATTGTTGAAGAAGAAATGGCCAAAGTAGGAAAATCCATGACGACTGCCGCCGATATAGCCACTAAAAAAGAGGTGGCCATGCAAAATCTTCAATTGGCATGGGGACAACGATTCCTCTCCATGCAAACCGGATGGGATAAATTTAAAACCAGTTTCATTCAAGGGCTTGCCGAAATGGTCGAGCCACAGAAATCGCAAAAGCAGCTCTATGACGAACAGATAAAAAAGGTGGCTGATCTGGAGGTGAACACAACTGCGTTAGTTGACAGATACAAGGATTTGAAAACGAAAACCAATCTTTCCAAAGTGGAACAGGCCGAATTGACGAAAATCATGAACATTCTGCGCGATACCATTCCGGGCGTTGTTAGCCAATTCGATGAATATGGGGATGCATTGGATATTAATATTTCAAAGATAGACGAATTCATTCAAAAGCAAACGGATTTATTGCCGATAATGCACCAAAAAACAATAGAAGAGCAAACGAAATCTTTGAGAAATTTAAAAAAAGCGTATGAATTTGTAACAAACATGCTGAAATATGCTGAGAAAAAAGGCAGGAATGTCGTAACCGGGCCATATGGGAATTATTACATTACCGATGAGCAAATTGAGGATTGGAAAAAACAGGAAGCCAAACTGAAAGCACAAATAAAAGGCACAGAGGAATACATCAAAGAATTAGATGGCACCTCCCTGAAAGAACAAACGCTGCGCCAAAAAGAAAGACTGCAAAAAGAGAATGAATTTAACAAGATGACAGAGAAAGAGTTATCCGAATACATAAAAATGCACAAGGATGCCAAAGATAAGTATGTTGATCTTGCAGAGAAAATATTCAGTCAGAATTTTGGAACCGGAACACAGGACGATGGCGAAAATGACGAAAAAGCCAAAAAAGCAATGGAGAATCGCCTCAAAGAAATCGATCAAAGCCTGAAGTTAGAAATTAATTTATTGAAAAAGAGACGAAATCAAGGTTTTATTACAGAAAAAGAATACAGCGATAAAGTGGAAGAATTGACCATCGAATCGCTCAATAAAAAACTGAATATAAAAGGGCAGGAAAAGCATCAACTTATTGGTTATGAATCCGAAATACTGGATGCCCAGCTAAAACAGCAACAAGAGGCCGACAAAATACTACTTGGTGAACTTTCCAAGGCAAAAGAAGAGCAGCTCTCACTGATCGAATCAAGTAAGAATGCCGAGTTAGAACGTTTACAGGAGACAGAAAGCGACCAACAAATCTATGCACTTCGTGTAGCAACCCTGGAAGCCAACGCAGCGCAAGCCCGTTTAGACACCCTTCGTGCTTTTGGCGAGAGCCTGAAAACAATCGAATTTCAGAACAAAAAAGCACAGGAAGATGCCGTTCGCGCCGGCGAAGAAGAGATCAACAAAATAGAAACCGATGCGTTGAAAAAGCGAGCCGATATGCGGAAACTCTTCGCCCGTACCACAGCTCAATTTGAAAAACAATACAACATAAAAACATGGGAGGAACGCAAAGCAGACGAATTGAGCATGCTTGATAAACGGCATACTGAAGGCCTGATGTCGGAAGAATCCTACCAACTGGCATTGAAAACGATTGACGAAGAATACGAAGATGAAAAACGGAAAGTACGGCAGCAATACGGCCTGCTAACTATGGGAGAAGAGTTTAATATCGAAATGGAAACTCTTAAAAAAAAGCACGAACTCGGATTGTTGTCTGAGGAAGATTTTCAAAAGGCGCAACTGCGGATTAAGTTAAAATACGCAGAGAAAATTGCGCAATTAACACAGCAATTGGCCCAGTCTGCTTCCGATACTGTAAAGTCTATTCAGGAAGCCGAAACCGCCCGAATCGAAGCCGAATACACCAAGCGGCAATCAATACTAACCGAAAAATACAATCAGGGAATTCTTTCAGAGGAAGAATACAACAACGAAAAAGAAAAACTCGACTACGAACAAAAAGTTAAAGAACTTGAAACGCAAAAAAAATACGCCGATGTAAATTTTGCTTTACAGGTATCTCAAATAATTTCCTCAACAGCGCTTGCCGCTATGCAGGCTTACGCTGCTTTGGCCGGCATTCCGGTGGTTGGCCCTATATTAGGCGCCGCTGCCGCCGTGGCGGCTGGCATTAAGGGCGCCGCTGAAATCGCCAAGGCCAAGGCCGAACGCGATCGGGTAAAAAGCATGACCATCGAATCCCCCGGCGGATCGGCCAACTCAGCTCCCAAAACCGGAGCGCGCGTACTGAAAGAAGGCTTTGCCGAAGGCGGCTTCAATGCAGCTTCCGATGGTGGTTACACCGGTCATGGTGGAAAATACGAGATCGCCGGCTACGTTCCCTACCACCACGGCGAATACATCATTGCCAACGAAGAACTCCGGCAGCCGGCCGTAATGGATATGGCCCGTAGCATCGAAAGTATTCGCCGGCGCCGGACAACTAAAAACAGTGTTCCGGGATTTGCCGAAGGCGGAAGCAATACACCTGAAGCGCTGACACCGGCCACTTACTCCCCTGTACTGATTGCTACCATGCAGGAGATGCTTGAACTGCTTCGTTACTTAAAACAAAACGGCGTAAAAGCACCTGTTGTATTGACGGAATTGCAGAAGAAAGAAGAGCTGCAACGTCAGTCGGAATGGATATTCAAAAGATAAGACACAATGGCTATAAGTATTTTGAAAGATGGTCAAGCCCTGGATTTGAATCCTGATTTTACCATAGAGATGAAATTGACGTCTCCGGTATATTCGAAAGACGGCTCCCAGTCCATATCCAGCACGTTTCCGGTAACACCCCACAACAATCAGTTGCTTGATTTTCCCCTTAAATGGGAAAAAACAGATAAGGCAAAAGACACATTTTCAATCATCATGGAAGATGGGAGCTTCCGCCAGTCGAGTGAGTTGTCTATTCAGGGAGGAAGCGATAGCGAAGGCATATCCTTCAATGTCGGCTTCGACGAAGCTATTCTGTATGCCAAGATCAAAGACAAAAAGCTAAGCGAGTTAGACCTCCCGTTAATGGAATTTGAAGGAGCAACCCGATCGGAAAAAGTAAAGCGAATAATTAATATGCTGGAATATTATCGTACCCAAGGTTCGGAAGAAAGCGACCTGGCTGTATTCCCTGTCGTCTTGAAGGACGACGAAATAAACGAAGTTCGATACCAGTATGTAATTAATCCGCTTGCTTTACAGGGACCTTATCCGACACAACAGCCAATCATATGGCAGGCTCGCTCTGAAAAGCAAGTCATAAACGGCGAAGTTACGGATATAAGTGTACCGGATGGTTATGGTGTAGCACCCTTCCCAAAAATATGGAAAATTATTGAATTGATTTTCAACCAACTCAAATTGCAGGTTGTAGAAAACATTTTCAAAACACATCGCCAGTTAAGCATGTTGTGTAGTATACACAATTGCGTCGACGCCATTTGTCAGGGAAAAATAGATTATAAGCACTTGATGCCTGATGTAACGGTGATCGGCTTTTTAGATGCTTTGTTCGCCAAATTTGGCGCTGTATTTTTCATTAATTCCAACCGGGATACGGTAAAAGTAAAACTCTTGGATGATATTCTGGCGTCGGACGAATACTTAAACCTGACAATGCGCAAAGCTTCTTCCTACGCGTGGAACAAGACCGAAGCCAAACAAATCAAATTGAAACTGAATACAGGGCTGAAAGACGCCGTTCCCGGAAATGAGAATTACAGCGATTTTTTGAAATCATACAACAATGTTGTAAGCGGGATAGTAAATGTTGATGATCCATCCGAAAGATTCACGGTGGCATTCGAACGTCCAACAGGGAGGTATTACCGAAAAAATCTTATCGACAATCAAGTGAAGACAGAATATATCGGTTCTGATTTTTTCAACTGGGAAGCACTCGAAAATATATTTCCGGCAGAAGAAATTAGCGCTTCAGACGAAAGTGTTCCCATGATTCGTTCGCAGTCTTACGGGATAGTACCTTATTTGATCAACGAACTCAAACATGTATCAACCAATCTTGTATCCGATTCGATTGCAGAAAAAGACAAGGAAGCAGGGACAAAATTGGCCTTTGTGTTTTATTACGACAAAGCGGTTGCCAGTCCGACACCTGGAAGAATTGAACCCTATTATTTTACTTCATCGTTCAACTACGATCGAAACGGGAACACAATAAAGGACAGTAACGGCGACGAATACACACTGTCGTTAACTGCCCGGTCGCTGTTCACTCATTTCTGGAAACGTTGGGATGCCGTCTTGCGCCATGCCAATCAACAGTATGAGTTAAAGGTGAACCTGTCCAACGTCGAAATAATGAATATGGAGACACACCAAAAAATACTGATTGATAACCAGCCTTTTCTCATCGAACAGTTAGATTATTCTGTTGGAAAGGAATCCGGGAGCTGCAAAATGACAATTCGATCCCTTGCATTGAAAAAACCGTACAATATGAATGACGAGCAACAAATTCCAGCCACGGAAAGTCCACTATATTATTGGACTTTTGAAAACCATTTCGATGAAAAACTTGCCGAAGTCAAAACAGAACATGAAGCGCTTGGACTTATTTTCAGGGGATCCGAAGTGATTACCGCTCCAACCGAAGAAAATGCTCAGGCGTTTCTCCCCCCAACCGAATCGGACTATCTTTCCGGACATACGGAGATTTTGTACTTCAGCGCGAGAGCAAAATTTGAAGTACGGACAGGTATGAATCCCGACTATACCTTCATAAATTTTGATTATCCGGTAATATACAGCGTAAGTCCGATCGTATAATTGTCCTTTTATCTACCACGGATAGACCCGAAATTTGAACAAAAAAACGAATGAGCATTACCGTTATCAAATCGCCCGACAGCTACAGTTTTTGCGGCAATCCAATGATATTTGAATTGCTGTCAAGTACTGCAGACCCGTTAGAGATTGAATTAACGGTAGAAGATCAAGTGCAGCACTTAACCTATTTCCCCGATCAGGAAGGAAAAATCAGGTTCGATATAGCCGATTTCTGTAAAAGGAATACGGAAATAACGCTTCCGGAAGGGCAATTCGTAACGCCTGTAACCGGATTGGAAACAACTTATACTGTAAGAGTTTCGGATTATGAACAGAATGGCATCGCCTTTCAGGGAGGTATCAGTAGCTACAATCATCGAATCCTACAAAAAAACGGCTATAATATTTTCTCCTATCGATTAACACAGCCGTTCCAACAGTTTTTGTTTACCACACGAACAAACGGTCGTAGTATTCGTCTGCAAAAAACGGAATTGTATCCATTCGTATTTATTCATCCGGGCCTACCGATCGTTTTTAAATCGGAAACGGGATATACTGTTGAAACGCAGGCCGAAGAGCAGGGGACCGTTTGTGCGATGGATATTCGCGCCGTATGGAATCAAATGCCGGCAGGAACTCGCTACGTACATGTATGTATCGACGGACAGGATTCGTTCCACTTCGATATCCATCCCGGAACCTTATCGGAAGAAAAATACATCATCAAGTTCAAAAATTCTTTTGGGACATACGAACTTCTCGAAGTAACGGGCCGGGCCATGATAGCGCCCGAATTTTCCGGCGAAATAGCTTATCTATCATTCACTAAATATAATTTTTTTGAAGACAAACGATTGAGGGTAAAAACAAAAGGAGTTATTGATGTCGAAACGGGATACAAAAAACGATCCGATTTCCCGTTTATTCTTGATTTGATCAAAAGCGACGAATGTTATTTTTACTATCCCGATGGCGAACACTTTCGCTGTCATGTAACATCCGATCAGATGCAGTACCGGAATCTCATCACCGAACCTGCTTCGGTAAAATTGAAAATAAAGGAACTGATTGAAGAGGAATATATCTCTGAAAGAATAACCATCCGAGAAGAGAATGTCAAGTATCTGTTGTCTTACGATCTTGACGACGGAGAGATCGCCAACTACAACGGCGGCACTCCTGCGGGCAGTTATCTTCCGGGCACCACCATAACAATGCCAACAACGACTCCTTCTAAAGAGGGTGATTTTTTCATAGGATGGAAGCGAAGCGATACCGACGATATGGTATTGCCGGGCCATTCATTTTCCATGCCGGCACACCATGTGGTACTTGCAGCACAGTGGGGAGAAGCTATTAACACGGATATAGAATTTGAAGTAAGCATTGACGAAGAGAATGTTAACACACCTGTGTCCTTATTGCGCATTTCCGCCAGTGATAGCATAGGGCTTCCGTATCGCATTGACTATGGAGACGGAACGACTGAATATAAATCGTTTACAAGCGCAGTTAAAATTGAATCTACCGACGAACAGGGTCAGCCCCTTCCCTCCAACGATCCAAATTATTGGGTGTATTGGATGCCGGACATGCTGTATCACACCTATACAAGTATGGGAAAATTTACGGTAACTGTTCATTCGAATTATCATATCTTCTCCGCGCAGTTCAGTACAAAATCACAACAGCAAATTGATCCCGTTGCCAGTTTCGACCCTGTTCCGCATATTACTCAAATCAATAAATTCCTTTCGGATTCCATCAATTCGCTCGGTTACACGTTTGCCGGAATGACCAACTGTGTACCTCAGGAAGGATTCATACTTGAAACCCCCAGTGTTGTTAATATGGATGGAGCATTCAGAGATTTCGGACGTGAAATCTTTTGCTTTGGCACGGGTGAAAACGAGAGAACCAGACCGGAAGATATGTGGGCATTCGACTCGAATTTACTTTCACAGTTGACACTGGTTACTCAACTGAGATTTACATTTTTTGGCTGCATGATGAATCATATACCGGTTGGATTTTTGGACGCTTTGACGGGATTAACGACTTGCTATGAGACATGGAAACATTCCAATCTCGGAACACAATTTCACGACGGGGTAACAAGGGATTGGTTATTAGTGGAGGAGCTGTTGGGAGATCTTATTCCGGACAATACATCCGGCAGAGAATTTATACCGCATACGCTATTTCATAAAGCGGCGAACCTGAAGTCTGTAAAGTCTATCTTCAACGCGCTTAATATTACCAACAGGGGCCGGTACCGGTACGGTTTTCCGGGAGAAGGTGCATGGGGAGGAAACTGGTGGGAAATCACAGGCTTCATACGTGCCGAATTGCTTTGGAACGGAAAGGATGTCGGGAATGCGCGAGGGACTATTGAGGATATGTCATTCTTCTTCTACAACAGCAATATTGTAGTTTTTGAAAAGGACTTTTTCAGGTATGTTAAAGACTCACTGACTAATATATCCGGTGCGTTTCAAAATTACAATTGGCCGGTATATCCGTATATGTTGTGCCAGGAGTACTATTTAAGTGATATTTCCGCTTGTGATCCTGATAATTCCAATTGGTGTGGTGGATTATGGCAAGAGCAAAGGCGTGGATTAAATAACCTGATCACGCACAGCGCCCGTAATATTCAGGACATGTTGGGAGATAATACATTCCCTAAGATAACATTAGCAATTGCGGCATTCAGGGAATCATGGAAGAACGATCCGACGTACCCGACAAGTACTTCCCAATACGGCATGGAAGACAATTCAAATGGAGTCGGTGGTTTTAATGGGATAATTAACGGATTGAGCAGGGGAAGGATTCCATTGGACAATAACATCATGCCCCATTTTCCGAACATAATGCGTTCGCCGGGACAATGGGAAGGCGTCAATTACAACACTGGATTTGACGGCATGCTGTGGGGACTGTGGTGGCCATATCATGATGAGTATAATGTACTTCCGGACGCAGACCATTTAATAGCATTAACAGTTAACGTGCATTTTTGAAAAAATAATCAACCAATAAATTCAGCGGAACAAACATCAAAGAATAAACAATATGAAACGATTAATTATTAAAAAACTGGATGAACAGACGATCAGTATTGAAGACAGGCGAAAAGGAGGCCCAATTCAAATACAGAGGGCTTTTTATCTGGCTGATGCGAATTCGGCAACAGGGAACGTCTGTATCAAGAACTTAGATACGAAAAGTATCATTTCTGTTCATTACTCCGAAATTGAGGTGGATGATCTGGGTGTGCTGGACAGTGCACAGGAAACAGTTTCTGCCTTGAACACCTTTATCGGAAATTTTAATTCCGGGGGCTCGTCCTCGTCAACAACGGTATCCCTCACAAAGATCGGCATCAACGGGGCTGTCGTCCCCTCCGTCTTTAGCTGGATAACGAAACTGCAGGTGAGTGAAGTCCTGCTGATGAGCAATGCAGCGGGGCTGTCCTTGAAAATAGGGGATGAAACCTACGACGAAGCAAGCATCCTCGGCGTCGAGTTACCGGCCGGC